>CAYSCE010000117.1:0-8896 GCA_964429475.1 uncultured Bacteroidaceae bacterium
AATTGGAGCGAATTGTTTTTACTGAGCGGATACTCTGCAAATACACGTATATCATCGTAATACCACTGAAAGGGATTGACTTTGATATTGATTCCGGTTGCAGAGCTGTCCCGCTGCGCGAATGCAACCTCTGAAACACCGCAGCATATCAGGGCTGTAAGAAATAATGAAACAAATAACCGGTTGATCATAATACAATATTAAATAATTAATTCAGCACATCAAACAATCAAATGTAACGACAATTTCTGATAAAAATTGTTTTGATTTAGTTTGATTTGAAAATCAATGGAAGCAGAATCAAGATCCCGGTCGCTGTCTTCCCGCTGTCATTCAGAGTTTTTGAACCAGAGACTTTGTTTTGTTGAAGAAGCTTCAAAAGTATCCCCGCCTGCGGCACAGCGGGCAGGGAAGAACGACAGCGGGCTCAGCTGTCTATCCTTCGATACATCGCAAGTCATTTCTGTAAAATTGCTACAGGAGCGATACTCAGGATGACAGCGAGTTGAAGATTGGGCGCCGCCTGCCGCAATGTGTAGCTTAAAGCTTAAAAATTTAAAGATTAAGGATCTGTGGTTTTACGATGTGTTTAAGCCTTAAGCCTTAAGCCTTAAGCTGCAGGCGTTGCGCGTTGTGCGTCTGATAGTCCCGACCGTAAGCGTCAGGATGTGCGTTGCGCCGCATGCCCTATGCCTCATGCCGCATGCGTTGTGCGTTGTGCCCTGTGCATTGCGCAAAAAAAGCCGGAACAAGTCCGGCTCTCTCGGTATGTTATACCTACGAAAAATTTTTTTGAAAAATTTCTGTCGGCATTTACCAATAATGAAACAGATGATATTCTTATGAAATATCATCTGTTTCAAATTGGTATTAATCAGAATTAGTTGCTGCTGTAGCTGCTCAGGTCTTCCTGATCGGTGTGCATGATGTAATGCGCGGCGGCAATGTTTTGCGAACGGCCGTAACGTACATAAATATCGGCTGATTTCGCAAACATATCATCCATGTTGGCATCGTGTACCAGCAGATATCCGGCAATGATGTGACCGGCCATTTCCACCAGTCGACGTGCATGGAAATCGAGCAGTTCCGCATGATTGATTTCTTTTACCTTATCAACAGTCTTTACAAACTGATCCTGCATCTTTGCAAGAATATCAATCAGATACTGGTATTCGGATTTCACTTTCACTTTTGCGCGTCCTTCCATCCAGTTCTGGAAAGTACCATTGATAACACCTTTGATGGCGGCAACCACCTGCAATTGCGAAGTTCCTTCGTAAATGTTGGTGATGCGTGCATCGCGGTAGTAGCGCTCAACCGGATAGTCTTTCATGTATCCCGATCCGCCTAAAACCTGAATGGCATCGTAGGCAACCATGTTGCTGTATTCGGTTGCAAACAGCTTGGTGAGCGGTGTCATAACATCGGACCAGCGATTGTAATGTTTCATTTCGTTGCGCTCGTCGGCTGTAAGCGTGTGGTGGAGCGCTTTGTGAGCGTATCCTTTATAAATATCCACGTAGCGGCTTGTTTCGTACAGCAATGTACGCGAGGCGTCAACACGCGCGCGCATCATGGCGAGCATTTCATATACCGGAGCAAATTCAATAATCGGTTTTCCGAATTGTTCACGTTCTTTTGCATATGATAATGCATCGCGGTATGCAGCTTCGCCGATACCAACGGCCTGCGCCGAAACACCCACGCGTGCTGCGTTCATGAGCGACATAACATATTTGAGCAGACCCATGCGGCGCTCACCAACGAGTTTGGCCGGTGCATGACGGAACACCAGTTCGCAGGTGGGTGAACCTTTGATTCCGAGCTTGTTTTCGAGTCGGCGTACAATTACTTTTCCTTCGCGGCGATCGTACACAAACAATGAAAGTCCGCGTGCATCGCTGGTGCCTTCTTCGCTGCGGGCCAGTACCAGAGCCACATCTGCATCACCGTTGGTAATGAAACGTTTCACGCCATCAAGGTACCATGTATTGTCTTTTTCGCTCCAGGTGGCTTTGAGCTGAACGGCCTGAAGGTCGCTTCCGGCATCGGGTTCAGTCAGATCCATAGCGGCAGTTGCGCCTTCGGGAAACATAGGCAGAAATTCCTGCTTGATTTCTTCGCTAGCGAATTCATTGATGGTTTCGGCGCAGTCCTGCAAACCCCAGATATTGCTGAAGCTGGCATCGGCACGGGCAACAATTTCATTGCTCATGACCACCGGAAAAATCGGAAAATTCAATCCGTTGTATTTGCGTGGCAGCGCCATTCCAACTACGCGTGCATCATTCAACGCTTTCAGATTCTGTGCAGTTCCGCGTGCATATACTACGGCGTTGTTTTCAATGTACGGGCCTTCGTGATCCACACTTTCGGCATTCGGAGCCATGATTTCGCCGGCAATTTCGCCAACGATTTCGAGTACCTTTTCGTAATTGTCAACGGCATCCTCATAATCCTGAGGCGCTGTATCGTACATGTCCTTTTCTTCGAAATTGTTCTCCTTGATGTTGACAATTTTTTCCATTGTCGGGTGGAACAAATGAAAGCGGAGCGCTTTGTTGTCGTTATAATAGTTTTCCATATCGGCTTATTTGGAATTTGACCTGTAATATTTGATCATTTTCGGAAGAATATCAGCGATATCGCCATTGATCACGTAATCGGCAATCTGATTGACCGGCGCATTGGCGTCGGTGTTGATGGAGATAATGGTGGCTGATTCGGCCATACCGGCGCGATGTTGCACAGCTCCTGAAATTCCGCATGCGATGTACAGTTTCGGACGAACGGTAACACCGGTCTGACCGATCTGACGTTCGTGTTCCACATAACCCGCATCCACTGCGGCGCGCGATGCACCTACTTCGCCACCCAGCACTTCGGCCAGGTCGAACAGCAGTTTGAAATTTTCTTTTGTACCCACACCATATCCGCCGGCCACAATAATGTTGGCGTTTTTGATGTTGATTTTCTGTGCTTCGATGTGGCGCTCAATAATTTCAACTGCAAACAATTCGGGTGACACCATTTTGTTTACATCAACGTTCTTAACGCTGATGGTTCCTGCGTTTGCAACAGTTTCTTTTTTCATCACACCTTCGCGGACCGTTGCCATTTGCGGGCGGGTCTCCGGATTGATGATGGTTGCAATGATGTTTCCACCGAATGCGGGACGAATCTGATACAACAGATTTTTGTATTCCTTGCCAGATTTGGTTTCGCTGTGATCGCCGATTTCGAGCGATGTGCAGTCGGCAGTCAACCCGCAGCGCAGTTCCGAAGCTATACGGGGAGCCAGATCGCGGCCTACCGATGTTGCACCGAACAATGCAATTTCAGGATTTTCTTGTCTGAAAAGTCCGCATACAATGGCTGCGTGAGGCATGGTGGTATAGGGCGACAAACGTTTGTCGGTGGCCAGATGCAGCGTATCGACGCCATAAGGTTTCAGTTGCTCAGCAATTTTTTCATCCACATTGCCGATGACAACAGCTTCGAGTTTCACACCAAGGTCACTGGCCAGCTTGCGGCCTTTTGAACACAACTCCAGACTTACGTCGGCAATGGTGTTCTCCTCAGTCAGTTCGCAATATATAAAAACGTTATTCACGATAGTTCTGTTTTTTGATTAACCAATAATATGAGCGTCGATGAGGGTTTTCATCAGATGATTCATTTCTTCATCCGTACCGTTCATTTTGAGGGATTCCTTGGCGGTGAAAACCACGTTTTCGATTTTCTTCACCTTGGTGGGTGAACCGCTGAGTCCGAGCCATGATGGATCGGCTTCGATGTCATCTACACTCCATTCCTGAATGTGCAGATACGGACATTTATCGAAGAGATTGGTATAATCGAGTGATTGTTCCTGAAGCTCGGTGCTGGTCTTTGCTTTCTTGTAGCGGATAAGATACCTGGCATTGCGTGTACGGCAGGCGGGTGCCGAGCCGTGAACAGTGATTACAGCAGGGTAGGGCGTTTTCACCACTTCAATTCCGCGTTCAAGGCGGCGTTTGATGGTTATTGATTTTTCATCCACAGCCACGATATCCTCGGCATAGGTGATTTGCGGAAACTTCAGCTTCTCTGCCACCTGTGGTCCAACCTGAGCGGTATCGCCGTCGATGGCCTGGCGGCCTGCGATGACGAGATTCACCGGGAACAGCTTGCGCACAGCCATCGAGATGGCATAGGAGGTAGCGAGGGTGTCGCTGCCGGCAAAGCGGCGGTCAGTAATTAAAATGCCACGGTCAGCGCCGCGGAACATGCTCTCCCTGATGATATCGGCAGCACGGGGCGGGCCCATGGTCACAATAACGACTTCGCAGTCAGCTATCTGATCCTTGATGCGCAGCGCCATTTCCAGTGCGTTCAGATCCTCGGGGTTGAATATTGCAGGCAGGGCCGCACGGTTCACCGTGCCATCGGCCTTCATGGCATCCTTACCCACGTTGCGGGTGTCGGGTACCTGCTTTGCCATTACTACGATCCGAAAACTCATACTATTGATTTTTGTCAATTTTAGGACTGCAAAATTAATCATATTTATAATTATGGATGTTAATAATCGTTAATCAATCCTCGAGTAATATGCTTTTAAACATGCATGAATAATTAAAAAAAAGAATATTGTCAAATTAAGAAATTGATAAATAATGTTTTACGTATGAATTCCAGTTGTAATTTTGTATTTATTAATAACAACTCTTAAAAGCAGTTGATAAAAAAAACATTTATATATTTGCATACGCTTATCAATAAAATTGTAATCTACTTTTGCAAATTACAGTCTTTAAAAGATTTGCGAATTCTAACAGTATGAATAAAGCTTTATATGGTAGGTATATAGCCAAGGAAGCATTAAGTGTTGTCTTAGTTGGCGATTTTAATCCTGTAATTCTTCAGCCTTTTTGGTTTTCTTCAAAAAAGCTAATTGGGCAAGATGAAGCTAAAGGAGCTGATATTGAAGTAATTCATAATGAACTGGTTAGGTTTTCGTTGAATTGGATAAGTTTTGATTTCACGAAGAAAAGGCTTGAGTTTCGAACTACACAGAAGCCATATTATAATCCACTAAAAGATTTAGTTGAAAGTGTTATCAAAATCATTGATTTTAAAGCTGAAGCAATTGGAATAAATCACATATTTGATTTTTCCTTAAGAGACGCTGATCAATATTATAAAATTGGAGACGTTCTCTCCCCATTAAATATCTGGAAATCTGAATTTAACGAGCCTCGTTTAAAAGAAGTTGGAATAATTGAATCTTGCAGAAAAGATGGTCTTGAAGGCATGCGTAGAGTGACAATATCACCGTCATCTGATAAATCAATTGACTTCGGAATTTGTTTCAACGTTAATAATCACTTTAATATTAGTAAAGATAAATCTGAAATGCTTTCAATACTAGTTGAAAAATGGGATGATTCAATTAAAGATGCAATTAGTATAGCAACATTAGTTCTTGAAAAAATATAAATTCTGTGGATACAAATTCTTGCATAGAAGAGAGAATTGAAAGCTCAAAATCATTTGAACTTGAGGATTTCATTGCTGATGCAATAAAGAATGAAATTAAAATTTTTGATTTGATCCCCGATGATTCTTTTTTACAGTTTGAGTTAGATACTAAGCAAACAACCTATAAAATCAGGAACAAATTTGTTAGCTTTTTTCCTGATTCATTTTTTAACAAGCAAAATGCCAATATTTTTGCAGCAAATTCTCAGGATTGGATTGGATATGTGACAGATATTCAAAAAGATGTTTTTTCTGCTAGATTGTTTGATATATATGATAACACTACATATGAAACAGCAGAATTTGAAATTTCGGATGTATCAAAAGATGATATCGAATTATTAAAGATCGGAGCGATTTTTTATTGGAGTGTAGGTCCTGCAATAATTATGGGGCAAGTAAAAAAGCAATCTTTCATCAAATTCAAGAGAATTCAAAATGTTTCTGCTGATAGATTTGATGAAATCACTGATTCTGCTGATAAATTATTTAATGAAATAAAATGGGAGTAAATTCTCAAATTATTAGGAACATCGAAGTTACAATTATTGGTACCGGTGGTGGGTATGGTGAATGTGTTGTTGCTCATATTGGCAATAATAATTGGATAGTTATTGATTCATGCGAGAATCCAAATACAAAAGCTCCATTGGCATTAGAGTATTTGAGGGATCAAAATGTTGATATCGAAACAAATGTAAAGCTTTTAATTTGCTCTCATTGGCATGATGACCACATTAAAGGAATGTCAAAAATACTTAATGAGTGTAAAAATGCGAGTTTCGTTATGGCTCGGCCATCTGACATGAAAAAATTTTTGCTTTTTGTAAATCTAGATCACGAGAAAGTCTCCTCAAGCGTTAGTTTGTCATCTACAGATGAGTTCAATTCATGCATGAATATTTTAAGAAGTAGAAAAGGTAACTTTGTGAATGCATGTCAGGATCGAGTCTTGTTTTGTAATACGCTAAATGATTTAAATGTTAGTGTTGTTTCTTTATCGCCATCGGATCTTGTGATAAATGAATATGACTCCGAAATTTCTCAATTGATAACCGATTACGGGTCTCAAAATAGAAAAGTTGTCATTAATACGCCAAATGATAAAAGCGTAGTAATCTTGATAAAAATCAACAACGCTTCAGTTTTATTAGGTTCTGATTTAGAAGTTTCAAATGATGAAAGAAAAGGCTGGATGTGTATACTTAATACATCAACTACTTTTTCGACAAAGGCATCATTGTTGAAAGTTCCTCATCATGGATCACAAAATGGATTTCTAAAAAAATTGTGGGACGAAAAATTATGCAAAGATCTTACTGTGACATTGACTCCGTGGAAGAAGGGGGTCAGCTATTTACCACAACAAGAAATGCTAAGTGTTTTTAATGGATATTCAAGCAATTTATATTTGACCTCGCAATCAAGTGTGGATAAACCTAAAGAGCGAGATCGAAACATTGAAAAGTGCATTCGAAAGATGAATGAAACACTTCGTGAAATTAAATTTGTATATGGGTACATTAGATGTACTTTATCTGATTCTAAAAGTGACATTTGGGAAGTTGAATTATTTGGTGACGCCTATCAGTATGGAAATAATTAGGTTTATTATTTGGTGTTTTGAGAATAGTTTATCACTCTTCTTTAGCTTATATTAAGAACATCTTAAAAGTATTTGATCTGCCAAACCTGCAAAATATCAGTTTTTAAGCGCAATTTTCCCAGAAAACTTTTGTCTGATAAACATAATTTTGTTTCATGAAGAAAAGTACAGTAAAAACAGAAAAGAAGACGATGGCTGCAGAGCCGGATAAACACATGATTCTTGAACGGGCTCTGAATGAAAAACAGCTGTCGAGAGAAGACTACGATATGTGGCGGCATGTGTATGAAATGCAGAAAGTGTACAAGGATATGCCAGAGGCAACTCCGGTTAGCCGAAAGAAAAGGCGCAGGAGTATGTATTGAAAAAAAAAGAATCGCCGCAACCTGATAAAGTAAAATCAGAAAAGAAACCATGACAAGAAAAGAAGGCTGCGCAACCCCCGCACCGCCTTCATTTTCATCTACCACACCACCAAAGGAGGCAACTTCCGCGGCAAAAACGAAACCGCTCATGTGGTGGATGTGATTGTTGAAGTCGCTGATGGCAAGAAAAGCTACCCGTGTCCCAATCTCCTTTTTTCAGACAATACTTAAGCAGCCTGTTTTCTAAAATTGGCCATATACCTCATTCAGGACAGTCTGTAAACAGAGACGTTGAGAATACTTTAAAAAATCCCGGACTTATTTCTGTAATCCCTGAAAAATCAGGAATTCTGAATAAGTCCGGGAAGATTGTTTCGATCAATATCACTTTAAGCCGGCTAATCGACTCTGATCATAATTTTTGATTCCGATTTTGCTCCATCAAGGATTAGTGCGTAAAAATAGGAACCCGCAGCCAGTTCGGCTTTACTGATGACAAGATTACCTGCGCCTCTGGTGTTGATAGGATATTCATTAATTTTTACACCCTTGACATCATAAACAGTCAGGCTTGCTGTCTGAACATCAGAAGGGATGAAGTAAGGGATGGTAGTAGAATTTACAAAAGGATTGGGGGAATTCTGTGAAATGGCAGCTGTTGTTTTACTGTTTTCTTTCATGCCAATTGTAGCTTCAAGCGCAGTTACACGGGCTTCGAGATCCGCAATAAGAGGATACAGGTCAACGGAAACAGATGTACCGTTTTCGATATCAATCTGAAGCGTGGTTCCTGTCAGTGTGGCTGCTACCAGATCCTGTTCGTCTGTATCAGGCGAAACCGTATTCCACTGAGTCCCGTTGTAATATTTGAGCAAATGATCATTGCCGTCCATGTACATGGAACCCTCGGCTGGTGTTGCCGGAGCTGTAAGGATGGCTGTAAGTTTCATACTGCCGTTCACATCAAGTTTTTCAGTCGGAGACCATGTTCCGATACCAACGTTACCATCCGCTTTGATGGAAATGCTACTGCTCGGAGAACCCGGCTGAATTCTGAATGGAAGAAGGGATCCATTGGTAACGTCGCGTACAAAAAAATTGGCTTCATTACCTGCAATATCCCACGACTGGGCAGTCCAGCCTGACGATGCGTCCTGTTCCAGCCTTAATCCGGGGGTGTCGCCTTTTTTTGTGTGTAAAGCTAATGCCGGCTGAGCTGTATTAAAACCGACAGAGCCAGTGGAATCAACATATAATGCATCTGCCGGAGCGCCGGCCAATATCCTGAAAGGAATCACGGCTGCAGTTGCATCTTCAATGGCGAAATAATTTAATCCACCCGAAGCAGCATCATTGGCAACCAATGTCCAGTCGTTGGCTGCAAAACCAGCAGAAAGAC
>CAYSCE010000118.1:0-8825 GCA_964429475.1 uncultured Bacteroidaceae bacterium
CTCTGACCACTCGTCAGCAGGCGCTGGCAGCCGGCTTCAATAATATCTTCGAGGCCCTGCACCGGATCGCAGCATACATCAAAAGCACGATGAAAAGTAACACTCATAGGCGCAGCGAGCTCCACAATCAATGCAGTAATATCTTTGTCAATATGTCCGTCAGGTAACAGAAAACCGCACACAATGCCGGCTGCACCACTTTGTTTGACAAATTCAATATCGCGGCAGATGAGATTCATTTCGTCTTTGCTGTAGCAGAAATCGCCCGGGCGCGGTCGAATCAACACATGCACCGGTATCCCGCTATACGCTACAGCCGATTGAATCAGCGCTGCAGAAGGTGTTGTGCCGCCGCAGAATAAATTACTACACAGTTCAATGCGGTCTGCACCACCGTCAACAGCGGCTTTGAGCGATTCGAGCGAAGTAGCGATTACTTCCAATGTATACGAACTCATACTTACCAGATTTTCCGGTTATACGCATTCAATATCATAGCAGCTGTATTGATGTGATAGCCGCTGAAATGATAATATACAGTACCGTCTGCAATAAACAATACTTCGGGGAATGACAAATCTTTTTCCGTTTCCAGTTTTAACTGCCCGGCAAATTCTCCTTTTGAATCCGAGAGCCATACAACGTTGTCAGGCAAACCGGGCCACGTTTTCGGATCGAACGATGCTGCGGGTTTTTCTTTTGGTAGTACCAGGAAAATATTTCTGTTCAGCTTGTCAAAATCAGCTTTGCTTTGTGTCAACTCCGTCAGAAAGTGCTTGCCAGGCTCAGTTGAAGGGTCTATCAACGCAAGAATATTGTAATCTTTACAGCGATAACCGTGAATTTGCCTGTACATAATTACAGAATCCGAATTCAGAATAGACAACTCAAAATCATTTTTAAATCTGAATAATTCTTCCGGATAGATGGCAGAGCCGCACTGACTCAGCGCTACTCTAACCGTGTCGCTTTTGGCTGGGATGATCATATATTCCCAACCGGTCACCACGCCACCATCCGGCATTCGATAGCCGGTCATCATTCTGTAAGTTCCTGGCTCAAGTTGCATATTGACAGGAAACACATTCATGCTTTCGTCATATTCATAATCGAGTGTCTGAAAACGGCCATCAATCAGGCGTGCGATGGTATAACTGGTGTAATACTTTGGGGTAAAACCAACATTAAATATATGCACAGGCACCTTCTCAACGTCAGGTGCAGCGGCACTTCTGAATACCGGAATCCATTTGCCTTTGCTGTAATACTGCGGGATATAGGTGGCAGGTTCCAATCGCGCCGGGATTCCGAAACTGCGGCAACATGCCACAAAAAACACATTACGTGAATATTCATCGGCAGCACGTAGTTTCATTACACTGCCAGGAAACAAGGTCACACCATAATAATTGTTTTCGGTATCCAGCGTAATATTCTTTTTAATCCATGAAGCAAGCTTAGCCGGATTTTTCCTGAAAGATTTTATTTCTTTTTCGCTGAAGCTTTGTTGCAAACCGCTGCGCCATGCAGTCAGCAATTCACGTCCTATGCGGGGATTTAAAACATATCGGGTAAAAAGGTCTTCCGGACATTTTGGCGAAAATTTCAAAACGTTTCGCAGATGATCAAGTAATATACTAGCTGGTGTGTCGTGCAAATCCTTTTCTGAGATATTAGTAAGCACATCTATGGCATACGTTTTTTCTTCAGCTTGCTGATAAAACGATTCAATTTCCTTATAATTGCCACGGCTTTTCAAAATAAAATTCACCATAGCTTCGCCAAAACGCTCGGTTTTATATTGCTCACGCAATGACGAGGTATCGGGAAATGTAGCTTCATAAGCGGCTCTGATGACATCTTCCTCTTTCAGACGGCGATCGTTTTCATCTTTTTTCGATGTAGATGGAGTTACCGTTGTACCAAGAATCGGCGGTATAATCTGAATGGCAAATTTGCTGCTGTCTTTACCGATTTGATACGGATTAAAAACAATTTCCAGCTCCGATTCCTGTTCATATGGAAAATGCTTCCAGGTATATTCCTTTCCGTTGGTGACCCAGATCATCAGATCACCAAAAGCTGTTTCGATGCTGCATCGGCCATCATTGCCGGTTTTCAGCGAAGCAAAAGTAAAAAATTCGGAATAATTATATACCTGATAATCGACCATGATGCCTTCGACAGGCTTGCCGTCAGTATCTACAACTTTCACCGTTGCATTTTTTACTGGTGCATAATTCGACAATAAATTGAGTTTCGAATACAAAGGTTTCTGCACCAAAGTTTTTTCAGGGCCATTGTATTGTCCGAAAGTGTTTGTATGCACCATAATGGCTCTGGTAGCGGGTCCCGAGAACCAGCCCATATTCAGTTCGGGGTCGGGCTCGCATGCGCCCAGAAAATACCACTTGCCATCGATCCACACTTCGACCCACGCGTGATTGTCGTCGGTGTGGGCCCAGCGCGGCGTGTACACCTGGCGGGCAGGAATTCCGATGCTGCGCATGGCAGTAACAGTAAAAGTACTTTCTTCACCGCAGCGGCCATAAGCGGTTTTGATGGTTGCCAGCGGAGCCGATGTACGCTCATCGGTAGAACGATACGCCACTTTTTCGTGACACCAGTGATTGACTTCGAGTGCGGCTTCGTACATACTCATACCTTGAACCCGTGCTTTCAACTCCGGCAAAAACACTGCCCGTGCCGTATCCGGATTTTCGTTATTCACGCGGTACGGCAAAACAAAATGCATGAATACTTCTGCCGGAATTGTTTTACCCCACGCAAACTCGCTTCTGGTGCGTAAAGCCAACGCTGCCATAGATTTGAAATAATCAGGGCTCAGATTTGCAATATCGCTCAAAGGCGCATAGGCAATCAAAAAACGGGTGGCTTCGGCTAACTCAGAACTTTCTGCATTTTCAACAATAGAAAACAATTCCGGAAGTTGCGCTCCAAATGCTGCTTTTCGGTCACTGAACAACTTGTTCATATTTCCGAATGCAACCTTATCCTGCATCAGCACCTGCGAAAACAAAGGCACTGTGCTGATTGTGGCCCCCCAAACCAAAACAAATAAAAAAAGTTTCTTCATATCGTGTGTTTATTCAACAATAATTTCATCTATAAACAACCAGGTCTTTCCTCCTGCACCCGGGTGCCAGTCAGGGTTTTGGTGCATTGCACTGCAATACACTTTGACAAATTTTACTTTCTGCGCCTTGAAAGAAACGGTCAGATCCTGAATCGATGTGGCTGCATCGGTCTGCGGAACAACGTTTTCAACTTCGCCTGCTTTTTCCCAATCCGCTGCATCGGCCGAAACAAATACTTCCAGTTTCAGCGGATGATAAATCCATGCACCAGTGCTTTGCAGCGAGCCAACACTTACTTTGCTGATTTTTGTTTTTGCACCAAGGTTTACGATGGCTTCGAAATCAATTCCTTCGTAGCCCTGCCAGAGCTTATCGTTATAGGAATAAGTGCCACGCAATCCGTCGGTCATATTGGTGTTGCCACCGGCCACATATTTTTTATGGCAAGGATAGGTAGTAGTATATTCTTTTCCAAGCGCTTTATGCCAGCAAACTTTTCTCGATTCAACAGCGGTTTTTCCCGATCCGCCGCGAATAGCCGCAACCTTAATCTCTGCGGTGGTTTTCAACACCACGGGTTCGGTATATTTTGCCGAATGGGAATCAGGCTCCGTACCATCGGTGGTATAATACATGGTCAGACCAGGCTGCCCGTGCTCAACCACAGCAACAAAGGCATTTTGTGCTTTGTCAAATGAAGTGGTCAGTTTGATCGGATCGCGCTCGTAGCCATATTGTACATTCATCTGATCGAGACGTTTGTAATGTACAGCTAACCGATCATGAAATTCCTTGAAATTTCTGCCGGCGGGATCGGACCACATGACCTCGCAAAGGGCACACAGACGTGGGAACACGCGGCTATCGATCACATCCTGCGGTGCTGTTTCGGTCCACATGCAACATTCGGCACCTATAATATGATGACGTTTGTCGGCGGGCAAATCAGCCGGAACAGGTTCAAAAGAATACACATGTTCGAGATTGGTGCTGGTGGTGCTGTAATCAAAATAACAATGACTGGTGGGCGACATAATGGCATCGTGTCCCTGCATGGCAGCTTCGATACCGCCTTCAATACCGCGCCACGACTGCACCGTTGCAGAAGGAGCCAGGCCACCTTCGAGAATTTCGTCCCAGCCAATTAACTGCCGGCCATGTGCATTCAGAAACTTTTCAATCCGCTGATTAAAATAACCCTGAAGTTCTGCTTCCGATTGTATATTTTCGGCCTTCATACGTGCCTGGCATTTCGGACAGGCTTCCCAGCGCACTTTCGGGGCTTCGTCGCCACCAATATGAATGTATTTTGAAGGAAATAAATCCATCACTTCTGTCAGGACATCCTGCAGGAAAATAAAAACGGAATCATTGCCTGCGCAGTAAATGTCATTGAATACACCCCAGCGTTTTTCCACTTCAAAAGGACCGCCGGTACAGGATAATTGCGGATATGCCGCCAATGCCGCCACACTGTGACCCGGCATTTCAATTTCAGGAACCACTGTAATATAACGTTCGGCTGCATAGGCAACAACTTCGCGGATCTGTTCCTGTGTGTAAAACCCACCATAGATGCTGCCATCGTCTTCTTTGCGCCAGGCGCCCACTTTCGTCAGCTCCGGATATTTTTTTATCTCAATGCGCCAGCCCTGATCTTCGGTCAGATGCCAGTGGAACACATTCATTTTATGGTAAGCCAGCAAATCGATGTAGCGTTTTACAAATTCAACATCCATAAAATGGCGGCAGCAATCCAGATTCATTCCGCGCCATGAAAAACGGGGTTTGTCTTCAATCTGCATGCAAGGAATTGAAAGGTCTGTAATTGATATAATTGAAGAAGTCATTGAAGGTGCGAAAACCGGCAACATTTGGCGCAAAGTCTGAAAAGCATAAAAAATTCCGGCCTCATGCTGTGCAGTAATTTCGATTCCTTTTGGAGTGACATTCAATTTGTAGCCTTCAGCTCCGCACCAGGTGTCATTTTCATCCAGAACAACAGTAATATATCGTGTATTCTGACGACGGACCGAATCAATTTTCAACTTCACCGCTGAAGCTTTTTCAAACTGATTGCAAAAATCCTGTACAGTTTTTAATATTCCGGGAGTGTTTTGGGTCAAAATTCTGACCGATTCGTCAAAACGAAAAACACCTTCACCGGCCTTTACGGACAGGGGTTTTGGAATAATATTCACAGCCGGTTGCTGAGCAACAGCCGGTAGCAGAAATATGAGCAGGCACATAATGATGGAAAATCGCTTCATGACGGGAAATTTTTTATTCATTCAAAGAACGTAAAAAAATATTAAGGGTGAAAATTATTTCTTTAAAAACCGGCCGTTTTACGCAACATGGTCTGTTTTTGTATCAAATTCAAAACGATAATCAATATGTCAAACAAGAAATATCATTTCGTTATGAGAATGGTCATGTCGGTTTCGATGAAATCGTACAACTCGGCAATATCAGTATTTGTAAGAGAAATACAGCCCGCCGTCCAGTTAATTCCATCACTGATCCGGTTATCACAGCCTTCGGGCACACCATGAATGCCGACTTCACCGCCAATTTCAGCATCCTGTGGAATTTGACCATTGCGCTTCGCAATTTTATGCTTTGCACGCGAATCGTCGTTCGGATAATCGAGCCAGATAAAATATTTCCATTTGCGGTGCGGATATTTGTCTCGGATGCGAAAACGACCTTCCGGAGTGCAACCATCGCCTTCCATGCGCTTGTCGTTTACCGGATCAGGTCCCAGCACTACCGGATAGCTTTTGATGATTTCATATCCATGCTTTATATATAATGTGTATTGGCTTTTCGATACTTCAATACTGAGCTCGCTCTTCTTCAGATTTTTATCATGGAGTAATTCAACCAAAGGAATATCATAATTGACATACTGACGTTCATTATGTTTACCCGAACAGGAAATCAAAAAAATCACAGGTATAATCACAGCAATATATTTCATGAAACATTTTTTCAAACATACAAAAAATATTGCGTTGCAACCAAAACCCGAATGCAAAAATGAGACTTACGTTGAAAAACAAGTACCTTTGACAGTAGAAAAAATGAGCACAATAAATTCAGACATATTTCCATTTTTCGAGACCATTCGGGTCGATAACGGCAGCATTCAGAATTTGAATCTGCATCTTAAACGCATGCATGAAACATGTTCAGAAGCATATGGAAATTTTTTGCACGAAAATATTTTTGACGGAATTCAATTACCGGAAAATGGAATTCATCGGCTGAACATCTGGTATAATGGCGTGGATACTGAAATAAAAATATCTTTGTATGAACCGGTGCCGATCAACACAGTTGCTTTGATTTCATGTGAACCAGATTTTGACTACCGGCGAAAATACACCAACCGCGACGTATTGAACAATCTTCTGAAATCCGCTCCCGGAGCTGATGAGATAATCATTGTAAAGAAAGGAATGATCACTGATACATCGAAAGCAAATATTGTTTTTGAAAAAAACGGAAAATATTATACTCCCGATACATTTTTGCTAAACGGAACCATGCGGCAGTTTCTGCTGAAAGAGGGAAAAATGATTGAAAAGGCAATTTGTAAAGCAGATATCTGCTCCTACGAAAAAATATATTTTATTAATGCGCTGAATCCGATTGAAACAGCACCATCTGTATTCTACAAGGAAATTATTGGTATATAATTACGACCGCACAACTTCATATTCCCAATCACCTGTCAAACGAATAATGGTGGAAGGTCTCATATTGGAAATTCGGTTTCGACGAAATTCAACTGTGTAATCAACCGCTTTAATAAGTTCAGGATTGATATCATGAAACACCATTGGCGCCGGTTCTCCGGAAATATTGGCCGAAGTAGAGACAATCGGTTTGCCAAATGCCTTTAATAAGTCCTGGCAAAATTCATCACGAACTATACGAATAGCCACATGATTATCTTCGCTGATGCAATGCGGAGCAAGGTTTCTTGCTTTCGGATAAATGATGGTCAGTGGTGTGTCAACCTGCTGAATAAGATCATACGCTACCGGTGGGATTTCTTCAACAAAATAAGACAATCTCGAAACATCTTCAAGCAACACAATTAAAGTTTTTGAGCCCTCTCTCTTTTTTACATCAAAAACTCTTTGAACTGCTTTAGCCTGTGTTGCATCACAACCAAGTCCCCAAATGGTATCGGTAGGATACAATATAACACCCTGCCGGTTCAGGACTTCGATGCATTTTTCAATATCTTCGGAATATTCAGCTGACATAATTTTGGATAAGTTCGGTAAGTTGTTCTGTTCTTATAGTGTGGCCACATTTGAAATGTTTTTCAGGACATTCGCGATGACCATGAATTCCGCAAGGGCGGCATGAAAGATTTTCTTTTGATTCAATCACAAACGAAACATCGCTCAGAGGCGTAAAACCAAATGACGGAACCGTACTGCAGAAAACAGTAGCTACCGGCGCATTCACGGCCGAAGCCAGATGAGTTGGAGCACTATCATTGGTAAAATTCATCTGCGCATGTTTCATAATCCAGGCCGACTGTAAAATATTCAACCGGCCGCAGAAGTTATACGCAGACTCAGGCCGCATGTTGCTAATTTCGTCCGAAATGTTTTTGTCGGAAGGTGAACCCATCAAAATGATTTTGATATTTCCGGGCAATGCATGCACAAAATCTTTCCATCCCGAAAGCGGAAACTGCTTTGTTTGCCACAATGACCCGGGAAAAATGGTCATGTATTTTTCAGATTTCAGTTGAGAAAGTTCAGCAATGTCCGGTTCCTCAACAGATATAACCGGCATTTCTTTATTCAGATCAGGAAAACAAAGCCGGGCCAAATCAAGATTTCGTTCTACTTCGTGACATCCGTTGAGTGAATGAACAAGTTTTCTGTCAAATAAAAATGAAAGAGGATTGTTTTTATAACCGGCTTTGACTTTTGCTTTTGAAAAAGCCGTTAACAATCCGGATGAGAAAAAGCGTTGAAAATTGATGACTGCATCGTATTTTTCATGTCTGACGAGCCTTAAAATCTGAAAAAGGTGCTTGTATTTTTTCGATTTTTTATTCCAGACAATTACTTTATCAATGACAGGACTATTTCGCAGGACATCGCTGCAGGCATCCTTTGCGAGGAAGTGTATGCTGGCATTCGGGTATAAAGTTCTGACAGAGTGTGCGCTAGCGGTAGCCAGGATGACATCGCCAAGCGAAGCAGTTTGAATAATCAGCACTTTAATCATGCAGCAAAATTAGTAAGAAAAGGAGAGTAATGGGCAAAAAAAAACCCCGAAATTACTTTCAGGGTTTATAATAAAGATTGGCGACGACATACTCTCCCACTTGCGTAGTACCATCTGCGCTGGTGGGCTTAACGACTCTGTTCGGAATGGGAAGAGGTGAGCCCCACCGCAATAGTCACCAAAAGGTTTTAAATGCGATTAAGACAATATAGAGAAAGGCAAGAAAAAGAGGCTATCCGGAAATAGAAAGCTACGGGTAATTAGTACTGCTCGGCTTTGCCATTACTGACTTTAGACCTGCAGCCTATCAACGTCGTAGTCTACAACGACCCTTAAAGGAATTCTCATCTTGAAGCAGGCTTCGTGCTTAGATGCTTTCAGCACTTATCCATTCCATACGTAGCTACCCTGCGATAGAGCTGGCGCCATAACAGGTACACTAGAGGTATGTCCATCTCGGTC
>CAYSCE010000119.1:0-8776 GCA_964429475.1 uncultured Bacteroidaceae bacterium
AAAATAAAATAACACAAATCACATTTGGACTATAATATATTTCCTTTTGGTATAAAAAAAGCCGGCTGATGCCGGCTTTTAAAATACAATGCGTTTCTGATTAGAAATGGAAGTACATAATCAGAGCACCTGAAGGAGCTAAAGCTTTGCTGATACCGTTATCAACCTGGAATCCCATGGAGCTTGAGCTGCCAAGACCCTCTGAAGTTTCTTCTTCTGCTGCAAGAGCAACGCCATCCCAGTTTTCAGTTGTGACTGAGCCACGAGGAGTAGTTGAAATACCGAATCCCCAGCCAAATTCAGCTGCGAGTGAAATTTTAGGAGCGAAGAAATATTCAACACCGGCAAATCCACGGAGACCAAAAGTAATTCCCAGACCTGTTTTAACATCCAAAGGACGACCATTCAGGAGAGAACCATCACCGTTGGTGTAACCATTGGTCATTGATTCGTTATTCATTTCAACAGCCCAGGTATATTTAGCTGATGCGCTTGAAAATCCGAGAAGAGCTTCACCACCATAGAAACCCTGGAGGCGATTGTGTCCGCGACGGAATTCCATACCACCACCTAAAATAATTTCAGATGATCCGGCTTTTTTAATGTCTTGTAATTCACCCCACTGGTCAGGATCACCAGGGTTAGCTGTCATATCAAACGGGTCATCGAAAAACGTATTCGTTTTAACCGATGTCGTGTTGATAGCCAGTTTAGCACGAATTGCTTTCTGATCTTCGAGAAAATACTTGCCAACCAATACCTGGTTAAAACCAGTTACATAGCCAGGATGTGCAGCGGTTTGTCCGGAGTTATCCCATACGTCTGAAACGTTCAGGAAAAAGTCAACAACAGGAACAGCGTTGAACCCGATTACATAGTCTCCAGCTTCGGGAAGAATGGTGAAACCTTTCTTGCTGGTGAGTTCCTGTCCGTTAACCATGACGATGATTCCAAAAACCATAGTCAAAGAAATGAGGATTTTTTTCATAACAGTCGATTTTAGTTTAGACTTTGTTCGTTATTAATGTTGCAAATTTACAATATTATTCCCTGGTTTTAATCGTCAAGCTGTGAATTATTTATCAACCAACGATTATTGATATCTCATGGGTGGGAAGAATGTCTTGTAAGGTTTTGTAAATCAGCAACAGTCTTGATTTGATCGGGTTGTACGCATGATACATGTCATAATGTTGCAGAATTGCCTTTATTTGTGACTATTTTTGCATTATAAATTGAAATATATGAAACTATTTTTTCTTTTATTACAGATACTGCTGGTAAACACTGTGTTAGCTCAAAATGGTATTATCAGGGGCGTAGTTCGCGATGAAAAAACCAATCAGCCTGTCCCTTTTGCCAATGTGATTGTTCAAAATACCACTATAGGCTCGGTAACTGATTTTGATGGAAATTTTGTCATTTCAGGACTCAATGCCGGATTTGTCAAACTTATTGTTTCTTCAGTTGGTTATACCACCAAAACAACCCCCGAATTCATGGTTACCAACTCAAACGAGTCTTTTGTGGAGATTTTAATCCAGGAAAGCGTAACTCAGTTGTCGGGCATCACTGTAACTGCGGGAACCTTCATTAGGAATGTTGAATCGCCCGTGGCACTTCAAACCATCGGCATCAGCGAAATTGAGAAAAATCCGGGCGGCAACCGCGATATTTCCAAAATAGTGCAGTCATTTCCGGGCGTCGGTCAAACACCGGCTCAGCGCAACGACCTGATTGTGCGTGGAGGTGGCGCCAACGAAAACCGATTTTATATCGATGGGATTGAATTTCCAAACCTGAACCATTTCGCTACACAAGGCGCTTCGGGCGGACCGGCCAGTATCATCAATGCCGACTTTATCCGCGAGGCAAAATTCTATACCGGCTCATTTCAGGTGAACAATGGTAACGCACTGAGCTCCGTACTCGATATGTCGCTGATTACGCCTTCCAAAGACAAGGCCGTACGACGCTTTGCAATTGGTGCTTCGGATCTGGCTGTTTCGTACAACGGACCCCTGACCAAAAACACCGGCATGCTGCTGAGTTATCGTCGTTCATATCTTCAGTTTCTTTTTGCAGCCATCGGTTTGCCTTTTTTGCCAACCTACAACGACTATCTGATAAAAACCAAAACAACGCTTAACAATGGCGATGAGTTTACGTTCATCAGTCTGGGTGCTTATGACGTCAGCCGGCTGAATCTCGACCGTAATGAAACTGAAGAACAACGCTATCTGTTATCCTATCTGCCCGAAACCGATCAGTGGAATTACACAATTGGTGCAACGTACCGCCATTTTAAAAAGAACGGATATATCAATTATATCCTTTCGAGGAATATGTTCCGAAACACTTCGTTCAAGTATCAGGATAATATCGAAGTTGATTCATTGAAAATTCAGGACTATACATCAGACGAAATTGAAAACAAATTCCGTTTCGAAAATGTGTTCTTTACCAAAGGCTGGCGTTGGCTTACGGGTGCTTCGGCCGAAATGGATACCTACACCAATGCAACATTTCAGAAGCTTTTCAGTGCCGGTGTACCGGTGACGTTGAATTATCAATCCGACCTGAGTTTTTACCGCTTTGCGGCTTTTGGCCAGGTGAGCGGTAAAGTGATGGCCGATCGGCTCGGGGTTAACTTTGGCTTACGCGCTGCTGCAAACACTTACAACAGTAAAATGATTAATCCGCTTAGTCAGATTTCACCGCGCTTAAGTCTGAACTATATGCTGAGCGAACGTTGGTACGCCACGGTTTCAGTTGCACGCTACACGCAGCTGCCTGCGTACACAACGCTTGGGTATCGCGAAAATGGTGTTTTGGTCAATAAAGAAAACGATCTGACCGCCATCGGTGTGAATCATTTTATTGCCGGTGCCGAATATAATCCCGATGATGATAGTAAAATGACAATTGAAGCATTCTACAAAGCTTATGATCATTACCCGGTGTCATTGCGCGATTCAGTAAGTCTGGCCAATAAAGGCGGCGACTTTGGTGTTGTCGGTGATGAACCGGTTGTGTCTTCGGGAAAGGGCCGTGCATACGGAATTGAGCTTCAGTATCGTCGCAAAGTGGTTGATAATATCAATATGCTTTTTACATATACATTTGTCCGTAGTGAATTTTCTGGTCTGGATGGCGATTTTATCCCGTCGGCCTGGGACGCCCGCCACATTATCAATGTACTCGGTAGTAAAAATTTTAAACGCAACTGGACGCTGGGCCTGAAGTGGAAATTTTCGGGTGGAGCTCCTTACACACCTTACGACGAATACACTTCTTCGCTTGTTCAGGCCTGGGATGTACAAGGTCGTCCTTACCTCGATTATGAAGCGTACAATACCTTGCGGTTTAAACCGTTCCATCAACTCGACATACGCGTTGACAAAGAATATTTCTTTAATAAATGGAGCCTGACACTGTATATGGATATTCAGAATGCTTACAACTTCAAAGCGCAAACGCAGGATATTTTCTTACCTGTTTCGGACTCAAACGGAAATTACATCATTGTAAATCCTTCGGATCCTGTAAATTTGCAGCGATACGAGATGAAACGGATTGAAAATCTATCCGGGACAATACTGCCAACTGTAGGAATTATTGTTGAATTTTAATTGCTGAATTATGAGAACTATTTTAATAACTTCATCGATATTACTGATCCTGCTGACTTCATGCAAACATGCCGACCAGAGCGCTTCTGAGCCGCAGATGGTTGTAACAAATGGCAGCGGAGCCGGTGCTCAATTCGAAGTTTCATTTACCAAAGGCGAAAAATTCAGTCACCCGGTCATTGCCATCTGGCTCGAAACCAGCGACGGTAAATACATACAAACGCTCTACATCAGTAAATCGGTAGCAACCGGATATTTTCAGCATGGCGATACCAAAAGCGGCAAATGGGCTCCGGGTCCGCGCCGCAGGCCGGCAACAGTGCCTTACTGGTCGCATAAACGCAACATTCAGGAAGCCGATGGATTATTTGTACCGACCGCTGCCACAGCCATTCCTGATGCATACACGGGTCCGACTCCGTTGAGTAATTTTATTCTGAAATCGAAAAGCGATTCAACATTGCATCAGCCTGTACGCGTTGTTTTCGAAATCAATCAGGCATTCGATTTCAATAGAACATGGACTACAACACGCTTTCCGGGCGACCAGTATTATGCCACATCGGGCCAGCCGTCGCTTATTTATGCAACTGATGCCATTGATCTGAATGCACCAGCCGAAAAATATGAAATGAAACTAATTGGACACGGCCATTATTCGGGCGCTACCGGCGAACTCTTCACCGACGTAAGCGGCCACACAACTGCGCTGGAGATTGTGAAACACCTGGTCGTGAAGGTGAAGTAAGTCTTTTCTACAGCGGTGAGCAGTGAACAGTGAGCGGTGATTGGTGAGCAGTGTGCGGTGAACTGGTTATTGGTTAATGGTTATTGGTTAACGGTTATCGGTTATTGGTAATTCATACTACACTTCTTCCTTCATCCGCCGCGGCGGAGCGTCTCATTAGTTCGTATTTCTGATATCGTATTTATTATTTCGTATTTATTTCAGGACTTCTTACTTCCTTGCCTGCCTGGCTGCCTTTTGCAGTTAAACCAGCAGACAGGTTCGATGTTGAGTGTTCGATGTTCAATCGTACTTCCGATCTACAATCAAAAATCTCAAATCCTTGTTCTTAAATCATTTCTTCCTAACTTTGCAATTCAATCCCTGAAATGAGAGCTATTGGTATTTTGTTGTTGCTGTATCTGATTCCTGCACTGGCTGCTGCACAGGAGCATACCCACGATACATTGGCTCCCGATACGCTGATTGCGCATTATACAATGCTGTCGCCCGATTTTTTTCTCACCGACGACTCACTGGAATTTACGGCTGATCTGAATTCGTATACCGGTTTCAATCCTTTGGGCAATCTTACCTGGAGTGCCAGCAATGGCAGTATGGGAGCGCCTTATCAGATTCTCTGGTTTCCGGAACACATCGATCAGCTGCATCCCGATTTTTTTGCATTCTTTCACAGACCCGATGAATACTTGTTTTTCAGAGAGAATATCCTTTCGTTTTCTGATACACTCCCATTCTCGGTGGCATCGTATTCAAACGGGCATAAGCGTGAACAGTTTTTTGAATTTCTGCACACACAGCCCATTGCTCAGCAGTGGAGGCTTTCGCTCGATTATCGTCTCATTAATTCACCCGGCGCCTATAAAAATCAACAGAACAGTCTGAGTAATTTTTGGTCAACCGTTGAATACACCTCAAAATCCGACGTCTATCATGTGATGGGCGGAATCATTTTCAACAAAATATTTCAGCAGGAAAACGGCGGCGTAGTTTATCAGAACGAATTTGTTGATACAACTGTTTATGACCGCGATCTGACAGAAATAAATCTGCTTACTGCGCAAAACCGCTTTCGTCAGAACGATTATTTTCTGCAAAATGAAATCCGGTTTGGTCCAAAAGCGAATGGTAAGCACAAATTTTATCTGCAACACACCTTTAACCTGCGCCGCGAATATCACACGTTTTACGACTCAGCGCCTTACGGCGGGTATTATTCTGAATGGACCGATTCAGTGACAACCGACAGCGTGAAACATTACGCATTTGAAAATACACTGATGGTTGGAAACCGGCTTGCAAAGCGACTTCGGTGGTATGCCGGATTGTTTTATTCCAACGATCATGTGTATATTACCGGTATCGATAGCACCATGTCGCAGAATATTTTTAAAGGCGGTCTTTCGTGGAATTTCCGCAACGGATTGATTTTTAAGGCTACCGGTACTTCCGATATTTTTCCGGTTGAAGGCGGAGATCATGATCTGCATATAGAATTGTTGAGCAACGACTCGCTCAAATGGCGTCCCTACCTGCGTTTCAGCTATTGCCTCATCAGTCCGCAGATTTATTATTTTCAGTATTTCGGAAATCATTTCAGCTGGCAACGCGACTGGCAGCAGACCAACACTGTGATGGGTGTTGCCGGTTTGGGTTATGGCGCGTTTCATATTTCGGGCTATTTTGCACAGTTTGCGCATCATATGTATTTCACCGGATCGTATTTTAATCAGGGCGGACATGGATCTGCAATTGGTCTGAACCTGTCATTTGATGCGAAGTTCGGAAGATTTCAACTAAAAGGAAATACAGGCATTCAGGATGTAAGTAACGCCCGTTACATCAACCTGCCGCCCTGGTTTGCCAAAGCTGAAATAACCATGCGCAACAGTGTTTTCAAAAAGGCACTTTCGCTGCAGACCGGACTGGGCGCGTGGATCAACGGGTCGTTTTACGCCGATGCATACAACCCGGTGTTGCAGATATTTTATATGCAGCGACAAACAAAAACCGGCGGATTTGTTTATCCGACTTTGTTTGTGCGCGCGCAAATCAAACGGGCTGTGGTGTTTGCCGAGCTCGCCAATTTTACAGCCGGATTGATGAAAGTCAATTACTGGCAGATTCCCGGATATCCGCTCCCCGACAGGGCTTTCCGGTTCGGCGTTACATGGAGTTTTCTAAATTAAAAGACAGATATGGCATTGAAAGTAGGAATCGTTGGATTAACCAATTGCGGCAGAACAACAATCTTTAATTGCATTTCGGATACCAAAGCCGAAGTGAGCGCGTTTGCGTTCAGCACCAGCAAAAGCAATCTGGGAACGGCTCATGTGCACGATCCCCGCTTGTATGAACTCGACAAACTCATCAAAGCCGACAAGGTTGTTCCGGCTACCGTCGAACTGGTCGACATCCCGGGATTGGCCAAGGGAGCGGGGCAGGGCGAAGGCATCGGTAATTCTTTTCTCAACGATGTGCGCAATGTCGATGCACTGATTCATGTGGTTCGTTGCTTCGAAGATCCCTTGCTGCCTCATATGGACGGCAGTATTGACCCGGTGCGCGACAAGGAAAATCTGGATTTCGAATTGCAGGTGAAAGACCTTGAACAGATTGACCGCAAATTGCAGAAGGTGGAGAAAGCTTTCAAAACCGGCGACAAATCAGTAAAGCCGGCGTATGACAGTCTGGTGAAATTCAAAACACAGCTCGAAAATCTGGGCAATATCCGTTCACTGGATTTGACCGAAGACGATGAAAAACTGATTCGTGAATTGTATCTGCTCACGGCAAAACCTGTGATGTATGTGTGTAATGTCGATGACGCTTCTGCTGCCACGGGTAATGATTATTCTGCAAAATTTACTGAAGCTGTCAAGGACGAAAACACAGAGGTCATTATTGTTGCAGGCCGCGCCGAAGCTGAGATTGCCGAACTTGACGAAACCGACCGCGCCGATTTTCTGAAAGATCTGAATCTGACCGAACCCGGTGTACGCCGCATCACACGCGCTGCTTACTCGTTGCTGAATCTGATTTCATTTTTCACCGTAGGTGGTATCGAAAACCGCGCATGGAGCGTTCCGCGCAACACCCCTGCACCGCAGGCTGCGGGCGCCATTCACAGCGACCTCGAACGTGGCTTCATCCGCGCCGAAGTAATTGCCTACAACGACATGATTCAGTATAAAACCGAAGCCGCCTGCAAAGAAGCCGGCAAAATGCGCGTCGAAGGAAAAACCTACATCGTTCAGGACGGCGACATTCTGCACATTCGTTTCAATGTTTAATTGCAAATGTTGTCATCATTAGCTCCGCTTGTTTCTCTCTGAGCCTGACTTCTGTCACATTGAGCGGAGTCGAAATGTTGACAGTAGTACAGACCCCTATCCAGGATTCCTCAAAAACCGAAACACACAACCCCATGCAATCATCCACCTTCAGTATATTCGAAGTCCTCATGCTCCTCTGCTTTGCATGCAGCTGGCCAATTTCAATTCTTAAAGGAATACGCACGAAAATAGTCATCGGCAAAAGCCCGTTGTTTCTCGTTCTGCTGATTATCGGCTACGCCATGGGCATCACGCATAAGGTGCTTTATCACTACGATATCGTCACTTATTTGTACGCATTCAACATGTTGCTCGTAACAACCGATTTAATCATATACTTCCGCTACATTGGCGACAACAAGCGCAATCTGGCTTTGAAGAAGGCGGATATTGAGTGAGCTGTTTGAGTGATTTTCTCACAAATATTTTTCTCATAATTCCATCTACAGTCATCTGTCATCCTGAACCCCGCTGCTACATTGAGCCCTGCTACTGTCACTCTGAGCGGAGTCGAAGAGTAGACAGGCGAACTGACCTTTATGAAGTAGCGTTAGTAGAATAAACTCCTTCGAAGTATAGACTGCAGGGCAACTCCGTCGAAGGATGAACAGGAGCTGAACTTCGTCAATCACATAATGCTCGCGAGGAGCCATTAGAGCAGACAATAACGTAGAGAATCACATTACCATCAGCCGCAACGATCCAACATTGACCTTGCTCCCTTTGGCATCCGAAGCCACAACGTTGTAGATCCTTATATAACAAATTCGCTTATTCCGTCTGATCAGTTGCTGTGCTTTTTGGGGTATGGCATCGCTCTGCGCGCTGATTTTCGCAATCTGCTTTCTGTGTGAATCCTCCATAACCATTTCATACTGTACAATCTGATAGTGCTTATTGATATCGATACCATCGAAATTGGTATCCGTTTCTTTTTTTGCAACAAGAATGTGCTGGTTGTGTAACAGATTTTTCCTGGAAATCCTTCCTTCGTCTTTAATCATTTCTGTTCCGATGATTCGTCTTTCATTACTATCAAGGCATGATCTGAAACCCCATTC
>CAYSCE010000120.1:0-8769 GCA_964429475.1 uncultured Bacteroidaceae bacterium
TGTTGGGTGTAGTCTGAAAAAGTAATTCTGGCGGGTTGAGTCTCCAGACTCAACCCCAAAACTCTGTTTAAAAAGACTACACCCAACAGCAGAACGAGTCCGCCGCGGCGACGGGATGCGCCCTCCCCGACATTTTAGCGTCAGCATGTAAAGGTAGACCAAGCAGTTTGCTGACCTGGAATCGTCGGGATGCGCGTTGAGCCCTGAGCTTTGAGCGTTGTGCATTGTGCGTTGTGCAAATTTCGTATTTTTGCAAAAAATAGTTTCATGTTTCTCTACATCAATCAACTGCTTCATTTTCGTTGGGTCGATGCCATCGACATTCTGATTGTGGCGTATCTGCTGTACGAGGTCTATCAGTTAATCCGCGGGACCACAGCTGTTAATGTGGTTATCGGAATTGCATTTGCCTATGTGCTGTGGAAACTGGTTGATCTGAGTGGCATGAATCTGCTGAGTGATATTATAGGACAGTTTTTCAGCGTCGGTGTACTGGCCCTGATTATTGTGTTTCAGCAGGAAATCAGAAAATTTTTACTGATGCTCGGCTCACAGAATATTCTGACAGGAACCAGCCGTCGTTTTCTTTTCTGGAAAGTGAATGATCCGAGTCGTCGGTCGCTGAATATAGACGAAGTAGTGGATGCCTGTTTTGACATGAGTAAAACCAAAACCGGCGCCCTGATTGTATTAACCCTGAAGAATGAACTGAAAGAAACCGCTGCTTCGGGATCGGTCTTTCAGGCTCAGGTTCAGCGCGATCTGATTAAATCGATCTTTTACAAAAACTCGCCACTGCACGATGGAGCGCTGATTATCAGACGCAATCAGATTATTGCTGCCCGCTGCATTTTACCGGTATCGCACCGGTTCGATATTCCCGAGGATATGGGATTGCGCCACCGATCGGCTATTGGTATAACCGAGGCTACCGATGCAATCGCCATTGTGGTATCGGAGCAAACCGGCCATGTAACTTACGTTGAGCATGGTGTCATGCAACGCAACATGGATAAAACAACCCTCGAAACCTTACTGAAATTTAACTTCGCCTGATTATGGCTTCTTCGTCAAAAGTTTACGGAACCGTTATTGAAAATCTTGAAATTGTTGAAACCGCATCCGAAGGAGTGTGTATCGGCCGTCACGAAGGAAAAGTGGTATTTGTTCCGTTTACAGTGCCCGGCGATATTGCTGATGTAATGCTGGTTCGTAGCAAAAAAAATTATTCCGATGCTTTTCTGCGTCAACTGAAACAACCCGGCGAAAGCCGCATAGAGCCTACCTGCGCGCACTTTACTTTGTGTGGCGGATGTCGCTGGCAACATATGAGTTACCCGGCCCAGCTCGATATGAAACAAAAGCAGGTAACCGACAATTTGCAAAGGATTGGCGGTATTGAAATTGAAAAAACATTTCCGATTACTGCTTCTCCGGCACAATTTCATTACAGAAACAAGCTCGAATTTACATATGCCGATTCACGCTGGCTAACTGATGCAGAGCGCCAATCAGGAAATGCTGAACCACGCGGACTCGGTTTTCATTTGCCGGGACGTTTCGATAAAATTTTTAAAGTCGACCATTGTTATCTGCAGGGCGACTACATGAATGAAATCCGAAACACCGCTCAGGATATGGCTTTGAAACAGAATCTCACTTTTTGTAACCGAAAAGAACATACCGGATTTCTGCGCAATCTGATGATCCGCAACAGCTCGGAAGGACATTGGATGGTGACTGTAATTTTCGGATTCGATGACCAGGAGCTGATTTCAAACTACATGAATGCGTTGAAGGAAAGGCTTCCGCTGGTTCAATCGTGGATTTATATCATCAACACCAAAGCAAACGATTCGCTGAACGACCTCGATTTTCACGTATTTGACGGACCTTCAGCGTTTGTTGAAACCATGGAACATCTGCATTTCAGCGTCGGACCGCTTTCGTTTTATCAGGTGAATGTGCCACAGGCTTTATCCATGTACCGCATGGTGCGCCAGCTTGCCGATCTGAAAGGAAATGAAACGGTGTATGATTTATATACCGGAACCGGCACCATAGCATTGTTTGTGGCGCCACATGCGCAAAAAGTTGTGGGTATTGAATATGTGCCGACAGCCATTGAAGATGCTAAGAAAAATGCCGCATACAATCAGATTGAAAATGCAGAGTTTTTCTGCGGCGACATAGCCAAAACGCTGAATCAGTCATTCATGGCGGCACACGGGCATCCCGATGTGATACTGACCGATCCGCCACGTTCGGGCATGCATCCCGATGTGGTGGCGCAGATTCTGAATGCGGCTCCTGAAAAAGTAGTGTATGTCAGCTGCAATCCGGCCACCCAGGCCCGCGACATCGCTTTGATGAAAGATCAGTACAAAGTGGCTGAAATTCATCCTTTCGATATGTTCCCCCACACACATCATGTTGAGAATATTGCATTACTGGTTCGAAAATAAATACAAACTATGAAAAAAGCTTCTTTTGGAGAACGGCTGAAATATCGTTTTGATATGATGATGGCACGCGGCCCGTTGGCTGTTATTGTGTGGCTGGCTGTTGCAACACTGTTGCTGGTAATAATTGCTGCAGGTGTAATCGCTGCATTTGGTATTCTGCCCGAAGATACAGAGCAAATGAGCTTTATTGAAGCTTTCTGGCAATCGCTCATGCGCACACTCGATGCCGGCACCATGGGCGGAGACGCGGGTTGGGGCTTCCGCATTGTGATGCTCATTGTTACCATTGGTGGAATTTTCATTGTATCGGCATTGATTGGTATTATTTCTGCCGGCTTTGATCAGAAACTGAATGAATTGCGTAAAGGCCGGTCGAAAGTGCTGGAAACGGGTCACACGCTCATTCTTGGCTGGTCGCCGAAAATTTTTACCATCATCAGTGAACTGGCTATATCCAATCAGAATCAGCGTAAACCGCATATTGTCATTCTTTCCGAGACCGACAAATCGGAAATGGAAGATCAGATAAAAAGCCTGGTGCCAGAATTATTCAATACAAAAGTCATTGTACGTTCAGGCGATCCGCTCGAAAGCAGTGATCTGGAGATGGTTGGATTCAACAGCGCACGCTCCATCATTATACTGCCGCCCGAAAATGAAGAAATGCATGACCTCTTTATTATCAAAATTGTTCTTGCTATTGTCAACAATCCAAAGCGCAAAGAAGAGAAATATCATATTGTGGCCGAAATTCAGGAAGAAAAAACGCTCGAAGTGCTTGATCTCATCGGCCACGAAGAAATAACCGTATTACAGCTTTCCGAAGTGATGGCACGACTTACCGTACAGGTAGCTCACCAGCCGGGTCTTAGTATTGTCATTGAAGATCTCCTGAAATTCGAAGGCGATGAAATTTATTTTTCAAATGTTCCAAAACTCACTGGTAAAAAGTTTGCTGACGCACAACTTATGTTTGACAGCAGCACAGTGATTGGTGTTCAGCTGTTAACCGGCGAAACCAGACTGAATCCGGAAATGGATTATATCATTCAATCAAATGATAACATTATTGCTATTTCGGAAGATGATGACACGGTAATTCCGAATGGCAATCCGGATAAAGCCCAGGGACTGCAAACGATTTCTGCTGAGCTTTCAAACAACCGAAAGCCAGTGCACACCATCATATTGGGATACAACCCCAGAATAAAACTGATTTTGCAGGAGCTTGCCAATTATTTTCCGGCAGGCTCGGCAATTTCTGTTATTGTTCAGCCACAACACATTTCGCAGCTAACCGGGCTTGACACTGAATCTTTAAAAATCACCAGTTCAACAGGTGATATTACCTCGCGGGCTTTTCTCAGTCAGCTTGAATTTTCGAAAACGGATTATATCATGATTCTTCCGGAGCCTGGAATTGGCTTTCAGCAAGCCGATGCCAATACCCTGGTCACGCTGTTGCATGTTCGCGATATTATTCAGAAAAACAATTACAACACCAATATTGTAAGCGAAATGCTGGATCCACGAAACAGTGATCTGGCGCACATCAGCAGGAAAAATGATTTTATTGTCAGCGATAAACTGGTGAGTCTGCTTATTTCCATGATCAGCGAAAACAAAGACCTGAAGCCGGTTATAGACGACCTGCTTGATGCTGATGGCTCCGAAATCTATTTCAAACCAATCAACCAGTATGTCCAGCCCGGCCAGAAATACAATTTCTATCAGATAACAGCAGCTGCATCGGCGTTAGGACAAGTCGCACTTGGGTACCGCAATATGGCTTTGTCGAACGATCCCGCAAAAGCGTATGGCATTGTTTTAAATCCATCCAAATCGACATCTATTGTCTTTGCTCCGGAAGATATGCTGATTGTGCTGGCAGAAGACTGATTTGAACACTGAACAAAGAACCTGTCTGACGGTTTAACTGCAAAAGGCAGTCAGGCAGGCAAGGAATCCGCCGCGGCGGATGAATGATGAAGGATTGTTCGAATGAAGATCGTTGCTTCTTTGTAAAGAGAGCAAAAGATCACTACTCACTGCTCACTGCTGTAGAATAGGACTCTAACTGCTCTTCGCCGACCATTCACCGTTAACCATGAACCAATAACCGTTAACCATTAACCGTTTCGAACACTGAACAAGGAAGGAAGAAGGAAGAAGGAAGAATTGTAGTATGAATTTCCGTTAACCATTAACCATTAACCATTAACCGTTAACCAACAACCATTCACCGATAAGGATTGTTCAAGCGGGAATTTTTTGTATTTTTGCATACTGAAAACAAAAAAACATGAAATCGCATATTTGTTTAATCGGCTTGTTACTGATTCTGTTTCTGGGAGCTTCATCCTGCGGCAACAAATCGGAAGGCAAAATTGATTCGGGCGATGTGACCAATAATGCCACTGCGGATGGGAAAAGAAGCACCAATGGACCGGCAATTACATTTGACAAAACGGAACACGATTTTGGTGAAGTCAATGTTGGTGAAAAACTTGAATACAATTTCAAATTCACCAATACCGGAAATAAAGACCTGTTAATCACGAATACATCATCCACCTGTGGCTGCACCGTTCCAAGCAAGCCCGAAGACGCCATAGCACCCGGAGAAGAAGGTGTGATTACGGTTGCCTTCACACGCTCATCGGCCGGCTTCGCCGAAAAACATGTGACTGTCAGTACCAACTGCGAAAAACGGGATGTTATACTTACTGTCAAAGCAAACGTTGTAGAACCCAAATAAAAAACAATATGAACACAGCTCTCATTTTACTTTCCGGTGCTCAAAAAGCAGCAGAACCAGCAAAAAAAGCAGCAGAAGAAAACCCTGATTTTTTCACCCAATACGGCAATCTGTTTTTAATTCTTGCACTTGTAGTGGTATTCTGGCTGTTCTTTATCCGCCCCCAATCGAAAAAGAATAAAGAAATTCAGAAATTTCGTCAGAGTCTGAAAAAAGGCGACCGCGTTGTCACCATTGGTGGTGTTCACGGAAAAATCCTTGAGGTTGGCGAAACCACCGTTATTCTTGAAACCGAAGGTCAGGGCAAAATAAAATTCGAAAAAGCTGCCATCGCTTCGCAATTCAGCGGCGAAGAGATTTCGGAAAATAAATAAAGAGGTTTCCTGATGAACTTTAAAATCAGGATATTTCTTATTGCCATAGGCTTATCAGCCTTACTTTGGTTAGTGAACCATCTCAACCGTGACTACACGGTGGGAACTACCATTCACATTACCTTTCATAAAGGAACCTTCCCCGATGCTACAAGCAGTGATACCAGCGTGTATGTCGAAATCAAAGGGAGCGGGTTTGCATTGCTACGCCAGTATTTTCGTAAACCAGTGTCTGTGTCTTTGTACAAAAGCGACTTCAGAATCGAAAAACACGGCGATTCACTGTATTATTACCTGATTTCTGAAAACCTGTTTCAGGCCATCAACAAGGAATTGCCATCAAAAATGGCGCTTGCAGCCTTGCCCGAAGCAATTCTGTCGTATTCATTCATTTCTTATCCTTCAAAAACCATCCCCGTAAAAGCTTTGTATAATGTCTCGCCCGGCGATGGATGCATTGTAAGCGGACCTGTAAAAGTCTTTCCTGATAAAATTCAGGTTTCGGGACCAGCCGAATTGCTTAAGACACTGGATACTCTTCGCCTTCAACTTCCAGAAAAGCTGAGTGCATGCGATACTATTGAAAAAATATTTCCGACAGCTACGTTGCTGTCACCAAAACTCAGCAGCAAAATAAAGGAAATAAAGGTGACCATCCCTTTCAGTCAGGCTCAGCTTGTTGAAAAACCGCTCCAATACAGGTTTGTGGAAGATGGAGTAGATTATCATGGCGAAGTAAATGTAACCCTGATGATTCCTGAAGGTCTCGAAAATAATCCGGTGAAGCTGAATTATAAAATTTCCGGAAACAGAGCCCAGTTCAGTGTGCAGACATCAACCAATATCAAAGTGATTTCGGTTTCACCGGACCATATACTTTTGGAACAATGATAAAAATTGGCCTTACCGGAAATCTGGGCAGTGGAAAATCGACTGTGGCAAAGGTTTTTGAGACATTCGGCTTCCGTATTCTGGATGCCGATGCCATGGCCAAACAGCTATATTTAGTACCGGATATTCAAAAACAGGTCGAGTCGCTGCTTGGCGTCAGCATCACGCACGCTGATGGGACCATCAATTACAGCATCATTGCTGATTATTATTTCAATAAGCCTGGCATCTATTCAGCGCTGAATAAAATACTGTATCCTCAGCTTCAAAAAAACATTGAAACTGAAATAGCTGCTCAAACCAGCCACGTGATTGTCGAAGCTGCTATGTTATACGAAATCGGTATGCAACAATCTTTCGATTATGTCATTACGATTTCAACTCCAATCGAAGAGCGCATGCAGCGTGTGTATAAGCGCAACGGCAGCAGCCGCGAACAGTTTATGGAGCGCGAAAAACTGCAGTCGCCTCCGGAGTGGAAAGAAACCCAGGCCCACTTTGTCATTCACAACGATGAGCGCTCATCTGTCATTGCACAGGTTAGCAGGATTGTAGAAAGTCTCAAGTAATTATATTATTGCTACCTCGCGATTGAATCGCGAGGTAGCATATTATTATTCCTGCCCGGAGGGCAGTATCTGTCTGATCTCGCGCTTGATGATTTTCTGAAACTCCTCGTACGACTCAGGCTGCAAGCGGTTGATGTAGTGAATCAGGACTCCGGTAGCCCAGGACTGAAGTATTGAAAGTTTGTTATTGACCTCGCTACGCGACATCTCGCCATGCTTGATCAGATAATTCCATTCATCAATGGTAGCGGTTTTCAGCGAATTGTTGATGACTTCGAGAATGTTTTCGCGATTGCCCAAATCGCCTTTGCGTGCCATAAAGAACAATTCAAATACACCCGGATACTCTACAAAAAATTCGACATATACCTGAACGGCTTTTCTGAAGCGGGCTTCGCCCAATGGAAGCTTATGCACGCGTTCGGCCACAAACTCATTGCATTCGTTCTGAAAATCGTTGACGCACAGGAAAAGCAAATCGTTGATATCGCGGAAATAATTGTACATGGTGGCAAACGAATACCCTGCCCTGTCGGCCACACTGCGTACACTCACGCTGCGCAGACCTTCGCCTTTGAGCAGATCCTTGCAGGCCTGAATAAAGTATTCGCGCATACGCTGCTCCTGAATTTCCTTGTTTTTCATAATTACATATTTTGAACACTGCAAATATAGTGAACATTGTTCACATATTGAACATAATGTAAAATATATTTTGTAAAGTCTGTACTGGTATGGATAGGGATTATTATGCCGGCCTTGATCTGATCAGTGTCGGGGAAAAGCTGACAGCGGCAATATTGTTTCACGTCGGTTATCAATTATAACCCACTTTATTTTTTCAAACTCTGCTTCCTGCCCTCCCATGAAATTAAAGAAATAGGTCAGACCAAAGCAACAATCACAGGAGCAATAACTATATCCATATGGGTAATATACCAACGAAAGAACCGAATCATTCAGTACAGTAGCATCGCATAAAAAATGGTGGCAGCAATTTTCCCAGATATTTATATCAATGGATAAATTGGTTTTTGTGAGTGTGATAGATTGAATCCGGAAATGATCCGACATAGAAAATCCGCTGGAATTATTTTCAGCAAAAGACGTGTCTTCAGAATTGTCGTCAACTATGGGCGGCGCATCGATACAAGGTGTAAGTCTTACACTGTCAAGCAATAAATTGAAATTTTTCAAACCTAGCTGATTCGAAGTACCCGGTAAAACTGTTGTCCCGACTAAAAATGGCGGATATGTCATTTTGCCATCATCGGCATAAGTGTCAATCTGATAACGTGGTTTAGAGCCATCATTGGCCAAATTTCTTTTTAAAATCAAAGTGTCAAACTGAGCTGATGCAGCCAGCCCAGACAAAACAAAAATAAAAACGAAGATTTTCATGAACGATACGTCATTAATTATCCAAATGTAGAAAATATTTGAAGGAATTGAATTTAAACTTCAGTTTCCGGTAGCGCTAAAGTCTGATACGATATCCTGTCACGGATTGAAAATCCGCGCCAGGACAGGTTGAAAATCCGCGCCAGGAATGTGTCTTCTCGCCTTTGAGGTTTATTACCCTACTTCAGCCCTACAAAAGTTAGCGGTAAAATCAATATTGTCAGCGTATGTAACCCATAATAATCCGTACCAGAATACAATTATGAATCGTTTCCGTCGTTAGTACACCATGAAAATAAATGTATTCACAC
>CAYSCE010000121.1:0-8732 GCA_964429475.1 uncultured Bacteroidaceae bacterium
GGACACTGTTTTTCGATGAATAAGAGCCATATTTATTCATAATGTTCAGAACAGAATCTCATACGTAAAAGGGCCATAAAACCCCCAGTAATCGGTGAAAGTATTGGGTACAAATATGGTTTGCGTTACAGGTGCGCTCTGAATGCCGTCTTTTATGTAATACCAGCTGAAAGTATTGTCCTGCGAAGGTGTAACGGAAAAATACGTTGCGTTTTCTTCTGATTGTCCATCGATGATATACTTTGTTTCGAAAGGGCTCTGTACGCCAATTGTATCGGCTTGAATCTGCTGCCAGATAAAATCGGAAACAGCCATTTTTATACTACCTGATGGATATACAAGAATAGTTTGTTCATCGTTTATTTCTGAAATCGATACTTCAGGCCCTTCTACCATGTGATACTTAAATTCGTTTAAAGTAGTATCCATCTCGTTCGGCGAGTTGGCCCCCAAAATAATTATATCATCTAATTCGCCACGCTTGGTGTATTCAATATCGAGGATGAAATTTCCGTTCTGGTCGGTGTATGTTTTATCCAGATATCCTGAACTTGCTGAAATCCAGGACTTCAACGATGCTCCTACAAATATGCCTGCAAGCGGTTCTCCGGTATATGCATGCACTACTTTTCCGCGAATGACAAAATGATATGTTTCCTTTTTTTCGCATGCGGAAATCAGCAATATTGCCAGACAACAAAAAACATAAATGCATTTTTTCATGGTTCAGAAAATATTAATTTGTTTCTAACGAATCAACGTAATATGTCCGCGCTTGGTAAAATCCTGTCCGCCCGGTAAAGTCAGACGGAGAATGTAATGATACACCTGACAGGGAGCCGGCTCGCCGTCGTTGGTGCCATCCCAGCATTCGTAAAAATCGGTGGTGTTGAACATTTCTTCTCCAAGTTCATTAAAGACAATAAACGAATACGAAGTGTGATCGATGTATACGCCCAGCGGGCAGAATGTTTTATTGTATCCTTCGGGTGCGAATGCATTGGCAACAAAAAGTCGCGGAATCTGTTGTATGGATAAAATATTTGACCATGTTGTATCGCTGTACCCAAGCGGATTTCCGGGAGCCTCAATGCCTTCGAGGCGATAGGTGAATAAACCATAACTCAGATAAAATGACGCGACATCGTCGATGTATGTATTGGTGCCTGGCGTGAATGTCGCAACAGGAGCCGGATCCGGCACATTGTCAATACTGCGGTGTAAACGGTATTCGATGGCACCGGTTGGCCAGCCTTCGGCATCATTCCAGAAAAGTTCGTTGGTCAGATCGCTCAGCGGATTGCCGGATAAATAAATGGTGCGCGCCGTATCGCTGTACATGGCTTCGTTGCTGCAACTGTCAATAACTGCTACGCGGTAGTACACCGGTTGCAGGTTGGCATTGGCTGCAACATCGGTATACACATATTCCGGTGTCGCGGTGTAGACCTGATAATCGACGGTTGACCAGGGACCATCGGGTCCGTAGCTTCGTTGCAGCGCATAGGCCAGCACATATACGTTGCGGTCGTTGACCCATTTAAGATACACACTGCCATCGTCATTCACCGATGCATGGCGGATATAGACGTAGGTGGGCAGGTCGGGAAAGTTCACCGTTTTGCACGAAATATTCGAAGTCGATGTAAATCCGCCTGGTGCAATGGCCACTACATAAAAACAATACGTACTGTTGTCGGTCAGGCCGGATGCGGTGTACGACGTAGTAGTTGCATTGGTTGCTGCCAGCAGGGTATAAGTATTTCCGTTTTCAGAAATATAAATTTCATATGCGGCAACACCGCCAGGGAAGCCTGAATATGCGCTCCAGCTGAGTTGAACACTGCGGTTGCACGGATCAACAGTCGTGGAAAGAAATGCAGTTGTATGACCGCCGGTGAGCGGACTGGTGTTTCCGCAGGAATCAATGGCAGCAATACAATACGATTCGGCATGGGTATCGGCCAGCGAAGAAAAATACTCGTAAAACGTGGTCGTCAGGCCCCATACGGTATCAACGGGTGTCCAAATGCTGCCTGTAAAAATATACACAATGTAACCTTCCGTATCATCGGTATTGGATTGTTGCCAGCCCAGCACAGCATTTTGTGAAGCAGCATCCACCGAAACGCTGTCCAGTACAGGGATTTCAGGTGGTATTAAATTCTGGTACACATCCCCATCAATGGAGGAAACCGAGACGCAGCCTGAGATATCGGATTGTTCAATTCTGTAATTAATGTTGCTGCTGCAAATTTCGATGGTATCGAGAAAAGAATTGACCGTGCTGGTGCCTGCTGCATTCCAGATGCCGGCCGGGAATTCAAAGAAAACGGTATAATTTCCCGAGGTGGTCAATGGCGGATTATGCAGCAATGTCCAGTTGAGCGGGGCAGTTCCGTTGAGCGGATTGGCTGCTGTAAGCCGCATGGACCCTAAGGTGTCGCCCGGAGTCGAATATTGAAATGTGGGCGCATCCGAAACGGTGACCATATAATAAAATCCGGGCGTGGTTTGTCCGTTGGCGCCAACGTGTGTATATGTTGTTTGTGTGTACACCGAAACAGTGGCCAACAGCGCATAGGGTCCGCTTTGCGATGTGGCATAATAAATCTGGTACGAATCGAAAACTGCTCCGGGATCGGGAGGAACGACCCAGGATAATTCAACATCGCCATTGTTCAGAACCGACACGCAGCGCAGCGATGGTGCGTCAAGAGCTGCAAATGACTGAAAACTCATTCCAACGAAAAGCATCAACCATATGTAGCTATGTCTGATCATTTACTATTGTTTGTTTCCAACAATAAGTACATGCATGTTTTCGGGAATCAGATATTTCTGCGCCATATGCTGAATATCGGCCGGTGTGGCGGCTGCAATGGCATCCCAGTAACTGCGGTAATATACATTGGGGTCGAGATTCTCCTGCAATGCGGTTTGCAGCCGTTCGACCAATGCAAACGGCCCGTCCATATTACGTAGGAAACTACCAAAAAGGTAATTGCGCGCTATATCAAGTTCATTCATTTCGACAGGAGCAACAGATAAACGCGAAATTTCGCGGAATATTTCATCCAGCGCCTGCTGCGTTACTTCGGCCATCACTTCGGTCTGAATCGAAAAATGCGAAGCCTGCGCCCGTGCTGTTATTCCTGACGAAATGCCATAGGTGTATCCTTTTTCTTCGCGGATGGTTTTCATTAGGCGACTGCCGAAAAAGCCGCCCAGTATAGTATTGGTGAGCATCAGCACCGGGAAATCGGGATGAGAGCGGCCTACCACCGGAGTTCCAAGTACCAGTGCCGATTGCACTGCATCGGAAACTGTGATCAGATGCTCTTTTTCGGAGGATGGCTCGCTATTGTAATTTTGTTCTGTGTTGGAATTTGATTTTGCGAAGGCCGCATCCGAAAACAGATTCTGCAAATGTTCCATCACATTTTCATCAATATTACCGCCGAGGAAAATGCTGCTTTCGCTCAGAGGCAATGCGTTGAAAAGGCTTTGCATATCTTCGGTTGAAAGGGCGTCGAAATGTTTTTCTTCGATCACGGTTCCGTATGGATGCCGGTTTCCGTATAGCAGCGATGGGAAAAAGCGGCGCGCGCGGCCCATGACTTTTTTGTTGCTGATGATGAATTCCTGCTTGTTGTTGGCCAGAATGGTCTTTAATTCATCGGCCGGAAATGTGGGCTCAGTCAATATTGATTTTACCAGTGGCAGCAGCGAAACCAGAATATCCTTGACCGCATAAATACTTAAAATGGTGCGATGCGGTGACGAAGTAACATCGAGGTAAGCGCCGCTGAAATCAATGGCTTCGGCAATCTGAAACGAATTGAATTGTTTGGTTCCTTCGGTGATCATGCGCGCCATCGATGAGCTTTGAAGCGGTTTTGACTGTATCCACGATCCTGAAGGAATCGATATATCGAGCCGCACCACATTGGAACTGAAATTTTCGACTGAATAACAGGGAAAATGATTGTTGATCAGTTCCTGTTTATATGCCGGAAAGCCTTCGAAATGCAATGCTCCCGTTTCGGGTGCTGTGCTGCGGTTTATGATGTTTGTTGTCATACGTATTTGGACTGAAATAATCGTGAAAATTTATTTGGTTGGTTCGTACATTAACTCCGACAGATTGGTGTCGCAGAAAATTTTATTGGCCACGCGGCTGATATCGTCGCGGGTGATGGCTTTGTATTTTTCCAGTTCAAGATTGATCATACCTGCATCGCCCATCCACTCGTACAGCGAGAGATTCATGGCGTTGTTCAGACAACTGATTTTTGAAAATTCAAATGTCGAAACAATTTTATTTTTCACTTTTTCGAGTTCACGGTCGCTGAATTTTCCATCTTTTATTTGCTGTATTTCGGCTTCAATAGCGGGTTTGACATCATCGAAGTGAAAACCGTCGGACAGCTCGCCCTGAATAATAAAAAGGCCCGGATCGAAATCGCCGCTGATGTAGCCATTCAGACTGGAAAAATAATTTTTATCCTTCACCAGATTCTGATATAACCTTGATGAAGCGCCGTTGGAGAGCAGGTCCGAAATCAGATCACAAACTTTATAATCGGCTTCCATGCGTGCGGGCATGTGCCAGGCCTGATACAGTGCGCGGAAAGGCACATCGCGTTCGAGGGTCATGACACGTTTTTCGTTTTGAACAGGTTCCTGTGGAATGCTGTGCTGCGCCTGATGCGGTTTCCGGATATCGCCAAACCATTTTTCAACCAGCTGAATCACCTTGTCTGTATCGAGTGGGCCGCCAATGGTCATGATGGCGTTGGCCGGATTGTACCATTTTTCGTAAAACGCTTTTACGTCGTTCATGGTGGCGTTTTCGATGTGGCTCAGGTCCTTGCCGATGGTTGCCCAGCGGTAGGGGTGGACCTTGAATGCAAGCGGCCGCAGATGCAGCCAGGCATCGCCGTATGGCTGATTGAGATAGCGCTGCTTGAATTCTTCCATGACCACCTTGCGCTGTACTTCGAGCGATTTTTCGGAAAACGCCAGACTGAGCATGCGGTCCGATTCGAGCCACAGCGCTGTCTCGATGTTCTGCGCCGGTAGGGTGACATAATAGTTGGTATAGTCGTTATTGGTAAAAGCATTGTTCTCGCCGCCGACTTTTTCGAGGGGTGTGTCAAATTCCGGAATGTTGATGCTGCCGCCAAACATCAGATGCTCGAACAAATGCGCAAAGCCGGTCCGGTTTTCATCTTCGTCGCGGGCTCCAACGCCATACAGAATATTCACGACCGACATCGGAGTCGATTTGTCGTTGTTAATCAGTAGTTTGAGTCCGTTTGCAAGGGTGTATTTTTCAAATTGAAGCATGAAATATATTTTCCTTCAAAGTTAATTAAATATCTTTGAACAATAAACGAAGCCTTCGGGCAACAGAACAGAAAGAAAAATGCAGGATTTTTATCAGAAACTGATACGCCACAAACAGTTTGTATTGCTGCTGAGCATTGTGGTAGGACTGACTGCCGGACTTGCGGCCGTCATTCTGAAAACATCGGTTCATTACATTGAGGCTTATGTCCGCGATCAGGCGAATGTCGATTCCGAGAACTTTTATTATCTGATCTTGCCTGTGCTTGGCATTTTTATAACGGTTCTTTTTACGGCATATATCATCAAAGACGATATCAGTCATGGTGTTTCAAAGGTGCTCTGGGCCTTGTCGAAGGGCGAGTCGCGCATGAAAAGTCACAATATGTATTCGAGTCTGATCAGTTGTTCCATCACATCCGGCTTTGGCGGCTCGGTGGGTATGGAGGCCCCGATTCTGGCCACAGGAGCGGCTATGGGATCGAACATCGGACAGTGGTTTGGTCAGTCGCACCGTACGCGGATGCTGCTGATTGGTGCAGGCACGGCAGGCGCACTGGCAGCCATTTTCAAAGCACCCATTGCCGGAATGATTTTCGCCATGGAAGTGCTGGCGCTCGATATCACGGCAGCTTCCATCATCCCTTTACTGACCAGTTCTGTCACAGGCGCGCTGGTAGCTACTTTCCTCTTTGGCAGCAATGTGGAATTTTATTTTTCCATCCGCGAACCGGTCAATTATTCCAACATACCCTATTATATCATTCTCGGCATTGCATGCGGGCTGGTGTCGGTGTATTTTTTACGCACGAACAGTGCGATTGAAACAGCAGTACAGAAAATCAAAGATCGTTTTGCGCGTATTCTGATTGGCGGCATTGCAGTTGGCGTGCTGATTTTTTTCTTTCCACCTCTGTATGGCGAGGGTTATTCGGCCATGCGCATGATTCTGAGCGGAAATCTGCACGATCTGTCCAACAACTCGCTCTTTTATAGTTTCGGTGAAAACTCGTGGGCTTTTGTTGGATATCTTGGACTGATCCTGATTTTGAAAGTCGCTGCGACATCGCTGACTACCGGTGCAGGCGGCATTGGTGGAGCTTTTGCGCCGGCCCTGTTTATGGGTGGTATCACCGGTGCAGCGTTTGTAAAAGTGGTGAACCTGCTTGGATTTACGACTTTGATTCCTTCGAATTTTATTCTGGTGGGCATGGCAGGCCTGATTGCAGGTGTGATTTCGGCGCCGTTGACCGCAATATTTTTAATTGCAGAAATTACAGGCGGCTATACTTTGTTTATTCCGTTGATTGTAACATCGACCCTGGCGCACCTTACAACACGGCTGTGGGAGCCATATTCCATCTATACGCGTTCGTTGGCAAAAGCCGGTGAGCTCATTACACACGACCGCGATAAAACGGCGCTGACACTGCTCAAAGTAAATGAAGTGGTTGAAACGCAGTTCGAAAAAGTAGGTCCCGATCAAACGCTGCGGCAATTGCTGGCGGCCATATCAAAATCGAACCGCAATCTGTATCCGGTGGTGGACGAAGAAAATAATTATCTCGGCGTCATTGCGCTCGATGATGTCAGGCAGCTGATGTTCGATCAGACAAAATACGATACAGTTATTCTGCGCGATGTGATGCAGAAAACGCAGACTTATGTCACAATGGATGAAAACCTGGAGTCGGCGATGGCCAAGTTCCGCAAAACCGGATGGTACAATATGCCTGTGCTTGACAACGGCAAATACGTGGGCTTTGTGTCTCGGGCCAATATTTTCATCAACTACCGGAATAAAATCCGGGAGTTTTCGGTGGAATAGATAAAAAAACGCTCCCGCACGATGCAATCAGGCGGGAGCGGTGTTGGATAAAAGTCGTTAGTTGTCGCACGATTTTATCGTGCGGCAACTATCAAATAAGCGTTGAGATATCGCTGCCCGGTTCAAACTCCTGTGTGGGTTTGCCGTAGTTGAAGACGATCAGCGGGCGGTTGCCACCAAGCGAAATGACGTCTTCGTTGAATTCAAAATAACATCCTTCGCGCAGACCGGCAACAGTGGTGCTGCGGTTCACCGTCAGAAACTCTTCGATGCGCTGCTGACGCGTTTCGCCGCCATGTCCTTCGGGATTGGCATCGAGATAATGCGGGTTGATCTGAAACGGAATTACATTCAGACATTTGAAACTGGCGGGCTCCACAATGGGCATGTCGTTGGTGGTGAACAGGGCGGGGCAGGCAACGTTCGAGCCGGCGCTCCAGCCGCAATAGGGCGTTCCCTGCAATACTTTTTCGCGGATCACTTCCATCAGTCCGGTTTTGTGCAACATGTGCACGAGATAAAAGGTGTTGCCACCACCAACCGAAATGGCTTCGGCGTTTTTCATGGCTGCCACAGGATCGCTTTCTTGATGCACCGACGTGAATTCAATACCGTATTCGGCAAAAACGCCGGCCACGCGTGCGATGTATGCATCGTACGAAGCTTCGATGCTTTCGTCAACGAGGTTTACGCCTGCATACGGCACAAAAAGCACTTTTTTGACATTGTACTTCTGATAAAATGACACTATTTTTTCTTTGCACCAACCCAGATAAGGCGCACCGGCCATGGTGGAATTGCTGATGAGTAACATGTTTTTCATGGAAGAGATTTTTTTCAAAGATAGAAAAATTTTGTGGGCGGCGAAACTGACAGGTAGTTTAACTGGCACAGCAGTACCTTTCTGGCTATGGAAAACGGGTTTTGAGCAGTATAAATGGCTGAGTGTGAAGGGTGATTAAGAGGTAATTCAAATGTATTCTATCGAGGTCATTTTATTGCCTTATCATTTAATTTACCTCTATAGGCACTCAATTTTTTAACTAAGCAAAAATGTTTAAAAAAAGGAATGGGATAACATTATTTACCTGGAGTAGACCAAACGAAATCCGAGGTCTTTATCGAAGTTTTTAGCACCAAAGTCGCAACGGCATGCGCTGCGGCAATCCTGAGCAAAGTCTTCCCAGCCACCGCCACGACAAACACGATTACTCCCGATTTTACATAAAGGATTTACAACTCCATTGTAATAAGTGTCGGTTATTAATACAGCATTATATTCGCTATAATCAGCACACCACTCACATACGTTCCCATGCATATCATGCAAGCCGAAAGCATTTGACGGATAACTACCAACAGGAAGTGTCTTTTTTCTGTATTTTCCATCTTCATTGCCGTTATAAGGGAAATTACCATCATAATTTGCCTGTGCTGTCGAAAGGTTATTTCCTGTATTAAACGGAGTTGATGTACCAGCCCGGCATGCATATTCCCACTCCGCTTCGGTTGGCAAGCGATATGATTTGCCTGACTTTTCGCTCAGCCAGAT
>CAYSCE010000122.1:0-1891 GCA_964429475.1 uncultured Bacteroidaceae bacterium
GTGGTGTAATCCCTCGATACATTTGAAGTCTCAATTTTGGTTAAGTCTCTTGTTCAAACACTCGGGATGACACCCTGATTCCTTGACGTCTGCCTTGCCAGTCAGATGAAATTCCAGGTCAGCAATGTCTTATTGTCAGCCCAGATTAGCTGGAGTTTACCCCGCATTTGGCGGGGCTAAAATGTCGGGGACTCAGCATCGTTTGTTCGTATATTTTCAGGTTGCGATTAACAATCTTTGTGTCTTTGTGCCTTCGTGGCAAGACACCGCCCTGACAATTATCACTAATCCGGTACCAATAATCCGGTTTGGACACAACCGTATTTTGTATCTTTGCACATGTAAATGGTTCACGAATAAGTTGTGGACTAACCGAATAAAAAAGCGTTTATGAAAGAAGATGAAAGCCAGGACGCGCTGAATGAAGTAACCGGAGGTGAATACAAATACGGCTTTGAGACGCGTATTGAGATGGACACCATTCCGAAGGGGCTGAGTGAAGATGTTGTCCGGATGATTTCGAAGAAAAAAAACGAGCCTGAATTCATGTTGGAATTCCGCCTGAATGCCTTTCGCAAATGGCAGGAAATGGAAATGCCCAACTGGGCCCACCTGAATATTCCACCCATTGATTTTCAGGATATCAGCTACTATGCTGCGCCAAAGAAAAACGATAAGAAAAGCATAGATGAGGTGGATCCTGAATTATTGGACACTTTCAATAAATTAGGTATACCGCTCGAAGAACGAATGGCATTGGCAGGCGTAGCTGTGGATGCGGTTTTCGACAGTGTATCGGTCAAAACCACCATGCAGGACAAACTCAAAGAACTTGGGATTATTTTCATGCCCATCAGCGAAGCGGTACATCACCATCCCGATCTGGTGAAAGAATACCTGGGCATGTCGGTACCGGTTTCCGACAACTATTTTTCCGCGTTGAATGCGGCTGTTTTCAGCGACGGATCGTTTGTATTTATTCCGAAAGGTGTACGCTGTCCGGTCGAATTATCCACCTATTTCCGCATCAATGCACGCGAAACCGGCCAGTTTGAGCGCACCCTCATTGTAGCCGACGAAGGCGCCTATGTGAGTTATCTCGAAGGCTGCACGGCACCTATGCGCGACGAAAATCAGCTGCACGCTGCAGTAGTGGAAATCATTACCATGAACAACGCCGAAGTGAAGTACAGCACTGTTCAGAACTGGTATCCCGGCAACAAGGAAGGCAAAGGGGGTATTTATAATTTTGTCACCAAGCGCGGTTTGTGTAAAGGTGCCAATAGTAAAATCTCGTGGACTCAGGTGGAGACAGGCTCTGCGATTACATGGAAATATCCGAGCTGCATTTTACTGGGCGACAACAGCATCGGCGAATTTTATTCTGTTGCTGTAACCAATAACTTTCAGCAGGCCGATACCGGCAGCAAAATGATTCATCTTGGAAAAAATACAAAGAGCACCATTATTTCGAAGGGAATTTCTGCAGGTCGCAGCCAGAACAGTTATCGCGGGCTTGTGAAGGTGATGAAAAAAGCCATTAACGCACGCAATTTCACCCAGTGCGATAGTCTGCTGCTGGGCGATAAATGCGGCGCGCACACATGGCCCTACATCAATGTACACAACAAAAGTTCAATTGTAGAACACGAAGCCACCACATCAAAAATTTCGGACGACCAGCTGTTTTACTGCCAGCAGCGCGGACTTGACAGCGAATCGGCCATCAGTCTGATTGTAAATGGCTATGCAAAAGAAGTGTTGAATAAATTACCGATGGAATTTGCCGTCGAAGCCCAAAAGCTGCTGGCGATCTCTCTCGAGGGGTCCGTGGGTTAAGGAGTAAGGAGTAAGGAGTAAGGAGTAAGGAGTAAGGAGTAAGGAGTAAGGA
>CAYSCE010000122.1:1991-8670 GCA_964429475.1 uncultured Bacteroidaceae bacterium
GAGTAAGGAGTAAGGAGTAAGGAGTAAGGAGTAAGGAGTAAGGAGTAAGGAGTAAACGAAGTGAATTTTCGACTTTGAGTAAGAAGCAATGAAACATAAGGTGTTGTGAAAGATTAATTGTTTTGAATGAATTTGAACAGCATCAAATTACTTGGACAAACCTTTAAACAAAAAGATATGGAACAGGGATTTAACGACAAGTACAGAAAAAGAACAAAAGATTTATGTATTGGTGTTATTCGTATGCTTCCTAAGGGAAAAAGATCTGAAGTGTACAAGATTTTCTCCAAACAATTAATCAGGAGTATTTCATCTGTAGCAGCCAACTTCAGAGCAACATGCAGAGCTAAGAGCAGCAACGATTATATTTATAAACTTGCAGTCGTAATAGAAGAGCTTGATGAGTCACAATTCTGGCTGGAAATGTTAATCGAACTAAAAGAAATTGAAAGTCAAAAAGCTCTTATTTGGATGGATGAAATTTCAAATATTTTGGCTGTTTTTACAAGCTTACATTACAATAAAAAAATGAATAATCTCAAGTAAACAAAGGGTTTCATACTCCTTACCACTTACTACTTACTCCCCGAGAAAAACTAAAAAAAACAAACGACAACAATGTTACATATAAAAGATTTGCACGTATCGATCAATGGACGCGAAATTCTGAAGGGCGTCAATCTGGATGTTAAACCCGGCGAAGTACACGCCATCATGGGACCGAACGGAACCGGGAAAAGCACGCTGGCCAATGTTATTGCCGGCCGTGAAGGATACGATGTTTCAGGAGAAATTATTTTTGAAGGAAAAAGTATTTTCGACATGGCAGTGGAAGACCGCGCAAGAGCCGGTATTTTTCTGGGCTTTCAGTATCCGGTTGAAATTCCCGGCGTGTCGATTATGAATTTTCTAAAGACCGCTGTTAACGAGAAACGCAAGTACCATGGCCAGGAAGCGATGACTGCCGGCGATTTTCTGAAAATGGTGGAAGAAAAGAAAAAAGTTGTCGAGATTCCTTCGGACCTTATGAAACGCAGTGTTAATGAGGGTTTCTCAGGTGGCGAGAAAAAAAGAAACGAGATTTTTCAGATGGCCATGCTCGAACCGAAACTGGCCATACTCGATGAAACCGACTCCGGGCTTGACATTGACGCGTTGCGCATTGTGGCAACAGGTGTAACAAGACTGAAGAAACCGGAAAATGCAACCGTTGTAATCACGCACTATCAGCGACTTCTGGACTTTATTGTTCCTGACTTTGTTCATATTTTATATGGTGGCCGCATAGTAAAATCAGGTGACAAGACTTTGGCTATGGAGCTTGAAAAACAAGGATACGACTGGATCAAAAAGGAATTCGCATAAACCGAATCATCATGACTGAATTACAAAAATATCCGGTTGCGGAATCATTAAAAAAAGCTGCTGAAAAAATCAGTGGCAGCGACGGACTGTGGGAAGGCCGTGACAATGCGTTCCACACATTTTTATCGACCGGTTTTCCGCACAAAAAACTGGAAAAATGGCGCAGCACCGATTTGAGTGAATATCTGAATGCATCGTATACATACATTGAAAACACAGATCCTGTCTCCGATGTAGACATTAATAACGTTTTTCAGTGTAATATTCAGAATTTCGAAACGGCATTGTTTACATTGCTGAATGGCGCTTACGTCTATAACAACGCGCCACTGACAGTGATGGAAAACGGTATAATAGCCGGAAGTCTGCGTCAGGCCTGGCATCAGTTTCCCGAGCTGGTTGGACAATATCTGAACAAGCTGACCGAAAACACGCTGAACGGCCTTGTAAGCCTGAATTCAGCACTTGCTACTGCCGGATTTTTCATTTATGTTCCGGATAATATCACCGTTGATAAACCGGTTCAGCTGGTGAATCTTGTCAATACCGAAGTCAATCCGTTTCTGCAAATCCGCAATCTGATAGTCCTTGGTAAAAACAGTAAGCTTCAATTTCTGCAATGCGACGACAGCATCAAAGATAAAAGCAGTTTTCTGAACATTGTGAGTGAGTTCCATCTGGCTGAGGGAGCCATTCTTGATCATTACAAGCTGCAGAATAAAGACGACAGCGCAGTCATGACCAACACATCATTCTTTGGCCTGCAGCGCGATGCAAAGCTTTCAACCAACACCATTACTTTTAATGGCGGCACCATCCGCAATGAGTCCATTGTCAATCTTGACGGTGAAGGCGCCGAAGCCGAAGTGATGGGATTGTATCTGGTCGATCGCAAACAGCATGTCGACAACCAGGTGCTGGTGCGCCACAATGCACCCAACTGCACATCGCATGAATTGTTCAAGGGCATTCTGGATGACGAAGCCAGTGTTGCATTCAATGGTCACATCATTGTGCAGCCAGGTGCGCAGAAGACAAATGCATTTCAGAGCAACAAAAATATTTTACTGACCGACACGGCACAGATTTCAACCAAACCATTTCTCGAAATTTATGCTGACGATGTGAAATGCTCTCATGGAGCCACTGTCGGGCAGCTCGATGAAAATGCAATGTTCTATCTGAAACAACGAGGCATTTGTGAGCGCAATGCGAAAATGCTGTTGATGTATGCGTTTGCTGATGAAGTAGTCCGGAAAATCACGGTAGATTCGTTGTATCATCAGACAGCTGAAATGGTGTCGCGGCGCCTGAAAGGCGAACTCAGTGTTTGCGATCAGTGTATGCTGCATTGCGGAAGCAAAAATCCGATTCAGTTTGATATTGATGTGACCAAGATTTAGCATGCGGCGTGAGGCATGAGGCATGCGGCGTAACGCACAAGGCACAGAGCACAACGTTCAGCTTGCAGCGCGATAAACGCAGGGCGCAACGCACAGGGCCTAACGCACAGAGCACAACGCTAAACGATTTTATTTTTTCCGGAGATCGGAAGCTTTCTGAACAAGTTTGTTGTACTGTCCTTTTGTGATGTAAATGCGATGCTGATTGGATTTCAGTTTTACATTCACCAGCTTTTCGCGCAGATCGAGACCCCAGCCACAAATGGCATTGGTAGCCAGATCCAGATCGATATAATAGCGGAGTTCCTTTTCGAATTCCGGATCAAAATGCGCTTCCATATTTATGGATTTGTCGTAAGGACCTGATTGTATTTGGTAGAATTAGCAGGGTCAATGCTTTTGAGTATATTAACCACTTTGGTTTTTTCTATGACCGGTGCGGGTGTAAACACGCTTACCAATTCATCGGACTTGGCCAGCATAAATAAACTGATGATAAAAAGACCCGGTTTCTGACGATAGGCCTTCTGAATGAGTGTAACACCTTCGGTAATACCGGCGCGGGCTTTCACTGCATCGCCCGAGAAAAGATCCATACCATTGAGGTGATAATGAAAGTTGCCCCGGCGGAAATCGGCATATGCATTATTGAGCAGATTTTCGATAATCCAATATCTGTTTTTCTGACTTTCGGCAGCACGCCATCCTTTATCAGGCGCACTCTGTGCGGCATTGACAACACCCTGCGCTTTTTCGAAAAATGGTGTTCCACCCAGTTCATCAAAGGAATCGAAATCAAATCCCATAATCAGATAAGCATAGAACGCCAGCACCGATGAAAGATTTGATGTGAAAGTGTTCTCGACGTAATCGAGTGGCTGACCCGAAATGTACTTAAATGAAAAATCCTTGTCTAAAAAATTAAAAATAGGCGTACTGTACGATGAGCCGTAAACGGGTCTGCGCGCCTGAACCTGAATGGTGCCAGTGAAAGATTCAATGTTATCCCAGCTGCTGACCGTAATTAAAATCGAGCATTCAATTTTCTCTTCCATTCTGAATTCATAGCTCGACCAGCGGCGGGTGTTCATGTATTCATACACGGCAGTCTGCAGATTTTCGAACACCGTTTTATCGCTCGACTGGACCTGACTGGAATTCACCTGCACATTACACAACAGTTCCTGCGCCTGAGACGCAGAAAACAACAACAGAAAACAGGCTATAAAAAAAACTCTCATTTCTTTTTATTTAATAATGCTTCCAGTTCATCGGCAATAACGGCGGCCACACTGGTTTTGCTCATCAGCGGAAACGATTCGGGTTTCCCTGTTTTACGCACCAGCGTAATTTTGTTTGTATCATGACCGAAACCACTACCCGGATCATTCAGCGAGTTTAAAACGATGATATCGGCCTTTTTATTGTTTAACTTTTTCTGAGCATTCTCCAATTCATCCGTAGTTTCAAGCGCAAAACCAACCACAATCTGTCCCGCTTTTTTCATTCCACCTATGGTGCCAAGTATATCGGGATTCAGTTCCAGTTCAATGTTTAACGAAGCATTCTGCTCCTTTTTGATTTTGGATTTCGCGCTTGTTTTCGGACGGAAATCGGCCACAGCAGCGGTCATGACGACAGCATGGCATTTCGGAAAATGTTTCTCGCACGCATCGTGCATTTGCTGAGCGCTTTCAACCTGAATGAGTTTCACACGAGGGTCGGCCTTTATACTCACCGGGCCGGAAACCAGAATAACTTCTGCACCCCGCGCTGCAAGCGCCGAAGCAACAGCATATCCCATGCGTCCGGTGCTGAAATTTCCGATATACCGCACCGGATCAATCTTTTCGATGGTCGGGCCGGCTGTAACCAGAATTCTTTTTTGATCAAGCGTTGGTTTCGCCAATGAAGCCAGCACTGCATCAACTATTTCCTGTGGTTCGCTCATGCGGCCGGCTCCCTGATAACCGCAGGCCAGATCGCCTTCGGCCGGGCCGATAAACGTGTGTCCGAGCGATTTCAGAAAGTCGATATTCTTCTGCACCACGGGCGAATTCCACATTTTGGTATTCATGGCCGGAGCTATAAACACCGGACCATCGAAAGCCATAAACGTGGTTGAAAGTGCATCGTCGGCAATCCCCGACGCAAATTTGCCGATCACATTACCGGTGGCAGGAGCCACAATCATGATATCGGCATTATCTGTAATGGAAATATGTTCGGTAGAATACTGTTTTTCTTTTGGAAAGACATCGGTATAGACCGGGTTTTCGGACAGTGTTTCGAGAACCGGCAAGGTTACAAATTCAAGTGCGTTTTTGGTGCAAACCACCTGAACTGCAGCACCCTGCTGCTTCAGCATCCGGATAATATACGGTGCCTTATAAGCAGCAATGCCGCCCGAAATGCCCAATATAACCCGCATGTTTTTCACGCCGGATTAGTTGTTCTGATTCCCTCTGCGGTGATACACTTTTTTCTGCTGAAATTCGTGCAAAGCAATGAGTGTAGGTTTCGGAAGTGATTCGTAAAAACGCGCCAATTCAATCTGTTCGCGGTTTTCGAATACTTCTTCGAGGTTATCCATGGTCGAAACGAACTGTTCAGATTCGCGTACCAGATCTTCTTTTATGTCCATCGAAATCTGATTGGCCCGCTTGGCAACAATCATGATGCTTTCGTAAATGCTGCCTGTTTCGTTCTCAAGCTCACGCAGATTGCGGGTCACAGCGTTTGTTTCGATTTTCTGTTTTTTGTAATCCATATGTTAGTTCAATTTACTGAGTTGCAAGGAAATTTTCTGGTTGATGGTTTCCGCTTCGCGCAGATAGGCCGATTGCGGATACTGGCTTTTGAAAGTGTTGAAAGCTTTGGTTGCCTGAGCAAAACGTTCCTTCTTTTTACTGTCGATGCTGCCTGCTGCGTAAGAATACTCAGCTTTCAGTATATAAAACATAGCCTGCTCGCGGTATTTGGTGGCAGGATAATCTTTCAGCACGTTCTGCATGGCTACAACAGCCGCTTTGTATTCTTCGATTTTGTAATACAGCAATGCCGTATTAAAATCCTTTGTCTCAAGCTTAAAGCGGAGTTCATCCATCAGATCGTTGCACTGTTTCACTTTTTCGCTATTGGGGTATTTATTCACGAAAAGCTGGAATTCCTTCAGCGCATCTGTGGTCGAGGATTGATCAAGCGGCGTTTCGGCCGATTCGAGATACTGGCAATAAGCAGCCATAAACAACGACTCTTCGGCGTATTTGCTGTTGGGGAGTGTCTTTGCGAGGTTTTTGAAATAATAGGCCGCCATCAGAAACTGATCCTGCTGATAATTACACCAGCAATAGCGGTAATACGCTTCTTCGAAGGGAGGCAATCCCCGGAGTTCCACAATTAACTGATCGTATAGCTGTAAAGCTTTAAAGTAATTGCCTTTGTCATAGTATTCGTTTGCTGCATTCAGCCTTTGCTGTGCAGTACCATCCTTGAGCAATTTGTCATACTCGCTGCAGGAAACCCCAGTGAGAATGAGAGCAATAAGAACAAAATTCCGCCAAAATTTCATGGGTGCAAAATTAATAAAAATCAGTGAATAAACGGCAATTGCATTAAACTATTGTATGACTTGTTAAAATTTAGCTTTCAGCAATCAGCTTTCAGTAGTCAGCAGAATGTGTCGACCGAAACTTCGGTGCTGTTAGACTTTGCTTGCGGCAGGCGGCAGGCGGCAGGCGGCTTGCGGCTTGCGGCTTGCGGCAGGCGGCTTGCAGCTTGCGGCGTGCAGCTTGCGGCGTGCAGCAGGCGGCAGGCAGCAGGCAGTGCATCGCGACGCAGAGAGGTTGAAGCAGATAACAATTCGAACATCAAACGTCAACACTCCGATCAAAAATCACAGATCAAAAATC
>CAYSCE010000123.1:0-8618 GCA_964429475.1 uncultured Bacteroidaceae bacterium
GGCCACCTGGCAAGGCGTTTTTTATCAGAATCAAAACCCCGACGGATCAGGAAAGGATATTTTCAAAGCAATTCCTGAAATTGCATCACAATCATGGGATATTGAAAAAGTCAGGCTGGACGGTAATGACTATTTACTGGTGGCAACTTCCGACGGCGTTTTTCTGATTGATCAGAATCAACGATCAACGCTGGTTTCGGAAGGCAATTTCAATTATGTTAAAGCCCGTCCGGATAAAAACGAGCTGGTATATGCCGGTGGTCCGTCGCAGATTAAATTTCTCGATTTTTCCAACAACATCCGTAAACCAAAAACAACGCAGGTTCCTAATCTTGAAAGCAGAATTATCAATGCGGCATTGTCCGGTAACAATGAGCTTTTTGTTGGTACAGCCCGCGATGGTGTATTTGTTTTTTCTGCAGTTCCGCTTGCCGGAAAAGATGGCGAAACGGTAATTGAAATGAGTCATATCAGCACGGCTGAAGGACTTCCTTCGTCCGATCAGTACTATGTGTTTAATTACAAAGGGCAGATTCTGGTTAGTACCCAAACAGCTTTATATAAAATTGTCAAGAAAGAACTCCGCTATAGTGCCGTATTATTCGACGAGGCCTTTGGACAGTTTTATGGCAAATCGATGTTTATCAATGTCATTCAGTCAGATAAAGCCGGAAATATGTGGTTTCAGACCAATTCAAAGCTTTCCGGGAAGAAAAGTCTGTATTACGCAAAAAAAACAAATAAAGGATGGCAGTTTGTCAGCAAACCTTTTCAGGCTTTTCCCGATATTGAGTTTTATTCGGTTTCGCCCGAAGGCGATTCCATTGTCTGGTTTGGCAGCGATGACGGCGTGTATCGGTTTAACTGGAAAGTCAATCAGGCATTTAAATCCGATGAACCTTTCCATACCATTCTGCATAAGGTAACCATCAACGGAAACGTTGTGTATACCGGAGTTGCAAAAGAAAGCGGTCCTGTTGTGACAGGCTCTGTCAATTTTCATAAAGGCAATATCAGGTTCGACTTTTCGGCCGGATATTTCATTCATGAAGAGCAGGTGAAATTCACCTATTATCTCGAGGGTTATGATGACGACTGGACAGTTCCTTCATCGGAAAACTACAAGGAATACTCCAACCTGCCACCGGGCGAATATACTTTTCATGTCAAAGCCGTTAATCCTTTTGGTGCCGAAGGCATCGAGGCTTCATATTCTTTTGTGGTGCCTTCACCATGGTACTACAAATGGTGGGCATGGGCAATTGGCGTGTTGCTGGTAGCATTGATTGTCGGTGGATTAATAACCTATTTCAACCGCCGGCTGATTAAAGCCAAATTACGTCTCGAAAATATTGTTCACAGCCGTACTCTTGAGATTCAGAATCAGAAAAAAGCCATCGAAATTGAAAAGGAAAAAGCTGATAAATTATTACTGAACATTCTTCCGGTGCGGATTGCCGAAGAACTGAAAGCCACAGGCCGCTGCCAGACGGAGTTTTATCAGAATGTAACTGTACTGTTTACTGATATCTGCGGATTCACTTCCATTTCGGAAATCATGGATCCTGAAGAGCTGGTCTCGAAACTGGATGAGATTTTTACACATTTCGATGATATTTGTTCGCGCAACAAACTTGAAAAAATTAAAACCATCGGCGACTCGCATATGAGTGCAGGTGGTATTCCGGTGCGTAATCGTACTCATGCCGTCGATGCCACACTGGCTGCGCTCGAAATGCAGCAGTTCCTCGAAAAAATGCGACAGAAAAATCCGGCCGACAGCATCTGGAAACTGCGTATTGGTATTAATACCGGAGAATTGACTGCCGGAGTGGTAGGTAAAAAGAAATTTGCCTTCGACATATGGGGCGATACGGTGAATACTGCCAGCCGTTTGCAGGATGCCGGCGAACCTGGTAAAATCAATGTCTCGAACCGCACTGCTGAGATGGTTTCCAATTTCTTCGATCTGACTTATCGTGGTAAAAAGCCGATTAAGCATAAAGGCGAAGTGGACATGTTTTTTGTCGATGGCATTAAACCCGAATTAAGTGTTGAAGGAAAGCGTTTGCGACCGAACAAAAAATTCTGGGAACTGTATAATGAATTGCTTGAGTTAAAGTTTTTAAATTTCTGACCATGGATTTTGATCGGGTGAAAGAGTACATGATGAACAGGTTGCAGCGGGGATTAGCTTCCAACCTGTATTATCATGGCATTCACCACACCATAGATGTGATGCGGGCCGCCGATGAGATTTCGGATGCCGAAAATGTGAAGGGGGTGGATAAAACAATCCTGATGACTGCTGCTTTGTTTCACGATGTGGGATTTTTACTGAGGTACAAGGAAAATGAAGATATTTCTGCCGGTATGTGCTGGAATATTCTGCCGAGGTTTAATTATACCGCCGCCGAAATTATGATGATTTCGCATTGCATTATGGCGACATCGATTCCGCAAAAACCCATCGACAAACTGGACAGCATTCTGTGTGACTCCGACCTGGACTACCTGGGCCGCGATGACTTTTTTATTATCGGCTGTAACCTGCGCCGCGAGTGGAAAGAATATGGCCGCGAGCTCACTGTAAAAGAGTGGTATCTGCAACAAATCGACTTTCTCTCACAGCATCACTATTTTACCAAAACGGCCACCCTGAGAAGAGAAGAAAAAAAATTGCGACATCTGGATTATTTAATCCGGCTCGTCAATAAAAAGTAGTTTTTGTCGTTCCTTTTTATATCTTTGCAAAAAAAGAAATAACCATTTAACTCCAAAATATATGGAATCGAGAAACAAAATTGTTATTGTTCCTTTTGACTTTACCGATGTTGCCGAATGCGCTGTTAATCATGCCGCCGGTCTTGCAAAACATCAAGGCTGGACAGTCATGCTGCTTCATATCATTAACCGCGACACCCGCGCTTTATTGAATGTGTACAAAGTAACCGATGATCTGGTAAAAGAACGTCTTCAGGAAAAAGTAGATGAGTTTTCAAATCGATATGGAGTTCCTTTTTCATTCGATGCCCGCGAAGGCAGCATTTTTACTGACATCGGAAAAACAGCCGAAGAAGTTGGCGCCGGTTTTATCATCATGGGAACTCATGGCAAACAGGGAATTCAGCATATATTCGGTTCCTATGCGCACAAAGTGATTACTTCTACCCGAATCCCGTTTATTATTGTCCAGAAACGCGAGTTCAGAAATGGTTACAACCGAATTCTGATTCCCATCGACGATACGCTCGAATCGCGTCAGAAAATTAAATGGGCTATTTATATCGGCAAACAGTTCGACGCCACCATCCATGTAAAAGCCATGTACCTGAACGACGAATTGTATAAAGCCAAAATCAAAGCGGTGCTTAACAAAGTGGTCGAAGTCTTCGAAAAGAACGAAGTAAAATACGAAGCTGAACTGACCCCTGAAACCGGTAGTTTTGCCAAACAGGTTCTCGATTATGCCCGCAAAATCGATGCTGACATGCTTCTTGTTATGACCAACACCGATTCAAGCATTGTCCCGAATTTTATTCTCAACCCATGGGATGAGCAAATCATTTTCAACGATGCTGAAATTCCTGTAATGGCCATTAATCCACGCGAAATTAATATTACCGTCGTCGGTTTATAATTTCCAATGATACTTTTAACCGGTTGAAGCATTCCCTCAACCGGTTTTTTATTACCTGAAATTACACCACATGAACAACCCTTTGAACTTTTCGGATCAGGACATAAGCCAGATTGAGGAACACGGACTTTCAGCCGCAGATGTTGAACAGCAGATTGAAGCATTCCGCAAAGGTTTTTTGCCTGTGAAGCTGATGGATGCCGCAACCTGTGATAACGGAATTATTGTGCTTTCCGACAAAGAACAAAAATCGTTTGTCCGTCAGTTCGAAGCCAATGCGGCCGAGTATGACATGGCGAAATTTGTCCCGGCTTCGGGCGCTGCAACACGCATGTTCCGCGACCTGTTTGCAGCAAGACTTGCTGTATCGAAGGGTGATCACTTACCGGCAGGTGCCGTGCGCTTTTTCGAAAATATCAGCCGCTTTGCTTTTTATGGTGAATTGTCTGATTGCCTGCAGAAACAAGGGCTTGACCTGAATACGTTACTTACAGAAAAAAATTATTTACCAATTCTTAATACGCTGCTCGATGCCGATGGTTTGAATTTCGGAGCAAAACCAAAAGCGTTTATTCCGTTTCATAGTTACGGGAATACCGCACGCACAGCGCTCGAAGAACAGATTGCCGAAGGTCTGGCTCATGCTGTAGGTGCCGATCGTATCGTCAATATTCATTTAACCATCAGCGAAGAACATGAAAAAATGTTTTTGGATCTGAAAAATACCATCCTTGGCGGGCTGGGGCAGGAACCAAAAATTGACCTGACTTATTCTTTTCAGCATAAAAACACCGACACAATTGCAGTTGATTTAAACAATAACCCTGTCCGGAATCATGATGGCAAGCTGGTTTTCAGACCCGGTGGACATGGCGCCCTGTTGCAGAATCTCAATGAACTCAATCAGGAAATGGTGTTTGTTAAAAACATCGACAACATTGTCCCGGACCGGCATCGCGAAGATACGATATGGTACAAAAAAGTGCTCGGCGGTTTTATGATGCAGCTGATTGACGAAATTCATTCATTTCTGATTATGCTCGATGACGGCAATGTGGAGGAAAACGATTTGAATGATATGCTCGTCTTTGCCGAAGAGAAGCTGTTCTGCAGCATTCCGCCCTGGATGAAGGAAAGTGATCCGCTTGAAAAAATGGATTTCTTATACACTGTTTTTAATCGTCCTGTGCGCGTGTGCGGAATGGTGAAAAACGAAGGTGAGCCTGGCGGAGGACCTTTCTACACCGAAAACAGCGAAGGCGAAATTTCGCTGCAGATTGTCGAATCGGCCCAGATTCAACTGAACGACGCACAACAGAAAAAGATTTTCGAATCATCAACACATTTCAATCCGGTTGATCTGGTATGTTGGCTCAAAGACTTCAATGGCGACGCCTTTGACCTCAATGATTTTTCCGATCCGGAAACAGGTTTTGTTGCTGTCAAAAGTTTCGAAGGTCACGATATTAAAGCCATGGAGCTGCCCGGATTGTGGAACGGCGCTATGGCCGACTGGATCACGGTGTTTGTCGAAGTGCCGCTCAGCACCTTCAATCCGGTGAAAGAAGTGAATGACCTGTTGAGAGAAATGCATGTGTAGTAATCAGCCGTCAGCTATCAGCCATCAGCTTTCAGTCCGCCTGGTCGTTGAGCTTGTCGAAACGCGGCGGATCAGCCATCAGTTATCAGCTGTCAGCCCTCAGCTGTCAGTAATCAATTTAAAGCAGAAATATAAAATGAGAGATTTTAAGACACTAAATGTTTGGGAGAAGAGTCATAAACTAACACTTCGGATATATGATATTACAAAGTCATTTCCCAATCATGAATTATTTGGTGTTACTTCTCAGATACGCAGGGCTTCGGCTTCAATTCCGACAAATATTTCCGAAGGCTGTGGCAGGCAAACCCAAAGAGAATTCAGCAGATTTCTCGGTATTGCATTTGGCTCTGCTGCCGAAGCAGAATATCTGATTTTATTGTCGAGAGATCTTGGGTATTTTGACAATCAGATTTATTCTGAACTAACAGAAAAGGTTGAAGAAATTAAAAAGATGCTCTCCTCCTTAATCGGAACGATTAAATAATAAAAAAAATCTCCTAAGCTTTTCAGAGAGCTGAATGCTGAAAGCTGAATGCTGAGAGCTGAAAAACACATTCCGGATTAAATCAGAAAGTTCCGATTACCTGAAATCAATTCTCAAAGGCACAGTTATACGCACCTTTACTTTCCGTCCATTGTGTACACCCGGCTCCCAATGCGGCATTTGATTGAACAACGCCAGCAAGCTCTCTCCAAAACCATTCTGTAAAATGCAATGTCCGGGTTCCGGTCTTAGAATTTCTGTACAAACAACTTGTCCGGTTGTGTCAATAACAAATGAAATATAAAAGGAACTGTAGTACCCGCATTCTGTTGACGGATATTGAAAGTTGCTCATGAGATAAACCATCAGTGCTTCATCGCCACCAGGAAACTGCGGAGGAGTATCAACAACAATAAATACATCACTGGTATCGCATGAAATTCCGCTCTGCGCCTGAGCTATACCGCAGCATAAAAATATGATTGCCAGAAATGCTGGAATTGATTTCATGATTATTCAGGTAAGACAAAAATACAAAATCATTTACTCCTGCGCTGTTGAAATAAGTTTTCGGCTAATATTGGTTGAGCAAAACAAATACTCAAAACATCTTCATTAATTTTTGAATTGTGTTGTCCAAATCTAATGTGGCCCCATAAATTGCAAAGGGATAACGTAGCGTGCAGAAACACTCTCTCCATTTTGCATGGCCGGAATCCAGTCTGGCATATTGAGTATTACCTGTACCAGATGTTCACCAAATTCGTTTTTCAAAACGCAGGCTCCGGGCTCTGGTCGCACAATGCGGGGACATACAGTCTGCCCGTTTTTATCAACAATAAATTCAATTAGTACGGTTCCAAAAAAATCGCAGTCGCTGTTTTTCGGAATACTTACATTTTGTACAAGATAATTCATCAGCGCTTCGTCACAGCCCGGAAATTCGGGTAAAACATCAGGAGAGGTAACAACACCAGACGTATCGCAGGATGCATTATTCTGTGCATGAACAGCGATAGTATTCAACACCAATAATGCGAAAATGACAGAAATCAATTTCATTTTTATTGTTTCACAAAACGGGCGATACCGCTTGAATCTCCGCTTTGGATTTTCAGCAGATACAGACCATTTTCGAGCAAAGAAATATTAATTCCGCTGGCTTCGTATTCGCCGTGCAACAGCAATTTTCCCTGCAAATCGAATACTTCATATTGAGCATTTTCTCCGGAATTTTCAGTGTCAGCTATGATGAGATTCTCTGCGGGATTGGGATAAACACTCAGCTGCAGCTGCTCTGCTTCGGGAATTGACTGATGCTGCACCTCGATGATGCTGAGCCACACATCGCTTTGTCCGTGATAATCCGGTGATAAATCGGTAGAGTTGGAATTGGTGCACAATGCATATTGATTGGTGCCGGTTTTCACGGCTCTGACATAGTATTCCAAATCATTATTCTGTCCGTCAACATCATTTCCTCCAAGCAAATACGGTGTTATTGCAGTTATACCGTTAAAATCGACCACACAGACTTCAGTACTTCCATGCGACGGGGTTGTGCAATTATGGATTGAATCAGAATATGTAACACCAAAGGCCAGGGCCGAATTGGGATTTTCGAAAATGACATCCGAGAAATACAAATGCTCATTATCCAACGTGTTTTGTGATCCGCATGAAATATAATTCCCGTTTTCATCTACGACGTAATAAAAGCCGAAGAAAGTTGCAATCCGGTCGCGGAACATAAAATCGCCGTTAGTGCTGTTCGAAGAGCCAATCATTACAAATGTTGAATCGTTGATAAATTTTACATCGTTGATGAAATCATCAGCGGTCCCGCCATAGGTCCTTGTCCATAAGGTATCGCCAATTGAATTAAGCTTCACAACAAAAACATCGGTCATCCCATGTTGATTATGAATGTCGTGGTCAGATGATTGGGTATTGCCGAAAACCATGATGTCGCCGTTTGTGAGTTGATATGAAACAATACCGCGATCGAGACCACTGCCGCCAAAATTTTTGCTCCAGACAACACTCAGATTCGATTGAAGACATAATACCCATATATCGCCACTTCCATAATTTCCCGGCAAATTTCCATCAGAAGAACTTGAATTGCCGGTTACAATAAAGCCTCCGGCATTCTTTGGGGTTATTCTGTTTCCGAAGTCGCTGGCTGAACCTCCAAATGGCAACCCGCTGCTCAATCCGGATGCCGGGTCGTATCCTTTTATCCAGACATCGAAGCTGCCGTGGCCGCCACTGAAACCGTTGTCGGTTGAAGCACTGGTCAGAAGAAATACATAATCAGGGCTACTGTATTCCATCACATCTGTTATAAAGTCCATATCCGAACCACCTGCTACGGCAGAGTGTACCGAATCACCAATAGCGTCAACTTTCATAAACCAACCATCGGCCGATCCGAAGTTTTCAGGAATATCTCCTTCTGCCATTGTGGTGTTGCCACACCAGAAGAATCCACCATCGCCGCTCTGATAAAAACGCGTTATATTATCATATCCCGGTCCGCCGTAATTGCGGCTGAGTGTGGTATTGATCTGTGCTGTTAATAACAGTGAAACGACTGACAAGAATGTCGCAATTACAATGGTTTTCATAGTTTTCAGGTATTGCTCATGAACAAATATAACACTAATCTTTAAAAGGCATAAATGGGAGGACGTAAATCGTGACTAAACTACATTTTTTACAATTATGACGAAATGAAATTTAAAACTTTTCGCAAATATTCATTCACATTAAAAAAAAGTATAATTTGGCTGCAGATTTATGAATTATATTTATTTCATCATATCACTCCGCGTGAAAGCCAGCTTTGTGTTTCTCAACATCAAGCGGCGCGATGATTTTTAACAGAC
>CAYSCE010000124.1:0-8604 GCA_964429475.1 uncultured Bacteroidaceae bacterium
GAGCGAAATGTCGGACGATGTAAACACCCTCGATGAAATCAAAAAATATTATTCAGGTGTTGTGAAATTTGTCACTCCCGAAGAAATCCGAACGGCTGTTCACAATGGCAACGAAAACGTAGTGTTTCTGCATAAAGTCGGACCCGGAAAAGGCGATGGCAAATGGGTGCTGAAATTTCTGATTTCGGCCGCCGATGGTTGTCCGGTGTATTACGACATGACCACGCTGAGTGGCAGCAAACAGGACGGTTTTTCGGCCGCCGACTTCAAAGCAATCAATTAATTTTTCCCGTATATTTTCCTATGAGCGACGACAAAAAAATCATCTTTTCGATGGTGGGTGTGAATAAAATATATCCGCCCCAGAAACAGGTTCTGAAAAACATTTATTTATCCTTCTACTACGGCGCCAAAATTGGCGTGCTGGGTCTGAACGGCAGCGGAAAATCGACCCTGCTGAAAATCATTGCAGGCAAAGAAGCGCCCACCGAAGGCGACGTGGTTTTTTCGCCCGGCTATTCCATCGGAATGCTGGAACAGGAGCCGCATCTCGACGACAACAAAACTGTAAAGCAGATTGTCGAGGAAGCTGTTCAGCCGGTGGTCGATATTCTGAAAGAATACGAAGAAATCAACAATAAATTTTCGGAGCCCATGAGCGACGATGAGATGAATGATCTTATTGTGCGTCAGGGCGAGCTCACCGAGCTGATTGAACAACACGATGCCTGGGAGCTTGATGCACGCCTCGAGCGCGCCATGGATGCATTGAATTGTCCGCCTTCGGATCAGATAGTCAAAAACCTCAGCGGTGGCGAACGCCGCCGGGTAGCGCTGGTGCGGCTTCTGTTGCAGAAACCCGACATCCTGCTGCTCGATGAGCCCACCAACCACCTGGACGCCGAATCGGTGCAGTGGCTCGAAAAACATTTGCAGGATTATCAGGGAACCGTGATTGCCGTTACCCACGACCGCTATTTTCTCGACAATGTAGCCGGCTGGATTCTGGAACTGGATCGCGGCGAAGGCATTCCATGGAAAGGCAATTACAGCAGCTGGCTTGAACAGAAATCAGCACGTCTGGCTCAGGAAGAAAAGACCGAATCGAAGCGCCGCAAAACACTCGAGCGCGAACTTGAATGGATTCGCATGGCTCCGAAAGCGCGCCACGCCAAAGGAAAAGCGCGTCTGAGCGCCTATGAAAAACTGTTGAGCCAGGACGTGAAAGAAAAAGAACAGCGACTTGAAATCTTTATCCCCGACGGCCCCAGGCTTGGCGATCAGGTAATCGAAGCCAAAAATATCAGCAAAGCATTCGGCGATAAACTGCTGTTCGAAAACCTCAGCTTTACCGTTCCGCCCAATGCCATTGTTGGTATTATCGGGCCGAACGGCGCCGGCAAAACCACTTTGTTCCGCCTGATGATGGGCATTGACAAGCCCGACAGCGGTGATTTTATCGTAGGCGACACCGTGAAACCCGGATACGTTGATCAGTCGCACTCAGCCATTGATCCCGAAAAGTCCGTGTATCAAACCATCAGCGATGGCATGGAAACCCTGCGTATGGGCGGCCGCGACATGAATGCACGTGCATACGCCAGCCGCTTTAATTTCACCGGACCCGATCAGGAGAAAAAATGCGGTGTGCTGTCGGGTGGCGAACGCAACCGTCTGCATCTGGCGCTCACTCTGAAAGAAGAAGCCAATTTTCTGCTGCTCGATGAGCCGTCGAACGACATTGACATCAACACGCTGCGGGCGCTCGAAGAAGGAATTGAATCCTTTGCCGGTTGCGCCATGGTCATCAGCCACGACCGTTGGTTCCTCGACCGCATCTGTACTCATATTCTGGCATTCGAAGGCGACGCTTCGGTCGTGTTTTTCGAAGGCAGTTTCTCCGAATACGAAGAAAACCGTAAAAAACGTCAGGGTGATAGTCCGGTGAAATTCCGCTATAAAAAACTGGAAGCGTGATATTATGCCAATCTGAAATACAGGACAGATCGGAGAAATGTTCCGTATTTTATTTATTGGCAAACACCGACAGAATAAACATGATCCCGAAACAATTCATGACGGTGTTATTTACAGATTAATTATTGTATTTCGGGACATAATTTTTGTATCTTGCATCAAAATATCATAAACATGAACGAAATATTTGTTGGTATCGATTTTTCAAAAGGCGCACTCAATGCCCTTAAATATGCCACTGTGCTGGCCAAAGGTTTTAATTGTAAAATAACCATGTTGTGGGTTGACAAACCGTACAATCCGGACAGCGTTTATGTGGATGGCGAAAACTTCCGCGAAGGGGTCCACAAGCGGTTTGCAGAGTTGATTGAAGAGTATGCACCGATTGTCGGTAAAGAAAATATTCAGTATAAAATCAGAACCGGTAAAGTGTATGACGAAATTGCCACCTATGCAAAGCTGAATAAATGCCGCTTTGTCGTGATAGGCACACATGGCATCAGCGGTTTCGAAGAACTGTGGATTGGATCGAACGCCAACCGCGTTGTATCGATTGCGCCCTGCCCCACTTTCACACTGCGACAGGATTTCGAGACACACGATACCATACGCCGCATTCTTGTACCCATTGACCGTACCAGCGAAACCGAACTGAAAATTCCGTTTGCAAAAGAAATTGCAAAAGCATTCAAATCCGAAGTCATTCTGCTGAAATTATATGCGACCAATGTACCGCTGCTGAAGAAAAAAGTCGATGACATTGCAGCCAGCATCGAAGCTGACTTTGCAAAAGATAAAATCAAAACTACGGTGGTTGAAAAACTGGTGGTCAACCTCACCAGCGATTTGCTTACGGTGATTGAAAAACACGAGGCCGATTTGCTGATCATTATGACCGAACAGCAAAACCGCAGTGCCAATATTATGCTGGGCGAATCGGCACAGCAGGTCGTCAACAACAGTCCTGTTCCGGTTATCAGCATTCACCCCGACGATACCATCATTTAATAATTTCAGAATTCATGGAGGCTGATTCCATTAAAAGGATTGCTGAAGAAGCTTTCCGGATGCCGGTTTCAACAATACTGCCCTTACCGGCTTCAGGTTCAAACCGCCGCTATTACAGACTGACATTCGACAACAGCACCACCATAATGGCTGCCGAAAATAACGAAGTGCGCGAAAACCGCGCATTCATTGAGTTTTCGAAACATTTCAGACAGCATGGTTTGCCGGTACCTGAAATATTACATGAGCATCCGGATGGTACTTTGTATTTTCAGTCCGATCTGGGAAACACAACTTTGTACGATTTCATTTCGGCCAACCGCGATCAGGCGCAACAGATACTGCATTATTATCAATCGGCGGCCGATGCGTTGCTGCAGTTTCAGTTCTGTCCTCCGCCCGACTACAGGCTGTGTTTTCCGCGCGATTCGTTCGATCGCACCAGCATGATGTGGGATCTGAATTATTTCAAATATTACTTTCTGAAACTGGCCAATATTCCGTTTGACGAACAAAAACTCGAACACGATTATATTGCTTTTTGTGATGCGCTGAGTGGTGTACCATCGGACTTTTTCATGTACCGCGATTTTCAGTCGCGCAACATTATGGTCAACGGATCGGATCTGGCTTTTGTCGATTATCAGGGAGGTCGCCGTGGTGCGCTGCAGTACGATCTGGCTTCGCTGCTGTACGATGCCAAAGCCAATCTGAGCGACGATTTCCGTACGAAGATATTTAATTATTACTGCGAAAAACTCCAGGCGCAGCATCCTGAACTTATTGAAGAATTCAAAGAATATTTCTACCATTTTGTTTTGTTGCGCATTATGCAGGCTTTCGGCGCCTATGGCTACCGCGGCTATTATGAAAAGAAATCGCATTTTCTGCAATCGGTTCCGCTGGCCGCAGCCAATCTGAACAAGCTGCTGCAGATTGTTCCGTTCGGACATCATTTTCCTGAATTGTGGCAGGTCTGGAACCATATTGCCGAGCGCTTTGACAATACTGAAACGGAGATTCAAAGCGGCATTCTGCAAGTTGATATTTCAAGTTTTTCGTATAAAAAAGGTTATCCTTCGGGCGATCCCGAACATGGCGGCGGTTTTATTTTCGATTGTCGCGCACTTCCGAATCCCGGACGCGAAGAGCGTTTCAAGATGGTCACCGGAAAAGATGCAACCGTAATTGAATGGCTCAGCGAAAAAGAAGAAGTTGCCTATTTTCTCGATGCCTGTGCCGATCTGGTTTGTCTGTCGGTAGATAATTATCTCGAAAGAAAGTTCAATCGGTTAACCGTCGCTTTTGGCTGTACGGGCGGGCAGCACCGGTCGGTGTATTGCGCCGAACATCTGGCCAAAGATCTTCATAATCGCTATGGTCACGATATTCAGATCAGTCTATCGCATCGCGAGCAAACCTAAAACGCAGGTTTTTTCAATTCTGTTTGTCTAAATACAAAAATGACTGCATGGACGTAGCATCACTGAGAAAAGGAGACCGGAAAGCCTTCCAGGATCTGATTGACACAACTCACCGTGATGTGTACAGGCTGGCATTCAAATTCACCTCCAACGCCGACGATGCGCGCGATATTTCACAGGAAGTATATCTCGAAGCATTCCGCAATATTCATAGTTTTCGTGAAGATGCCAACATCAAAACCTGGTTGTATCGCATTACGGTAAACCGATCACTGAACCTGATCAAAAAAAACAAATCGAAATTCATTTCGGTGAGCATTGACGATTCCGAAGCTTCCGCATTTCAGATTTCGGCACCAACAACACATGAAGCTGATGCAGTTGTTGAAAACAAGGAATTGAAAAAGATTCTGCAGTCTGCATTGAATTCGATACCCGAAAATCAGCGCACAGCCTTTTTACTTTTCAATCACGACGGACTGAGTTATGCCGAAATAGCCGAAATCATGTCATTGTCACTTAGCGCCGTAGAATCGCTGATCTTCCGGTCCAAAGCCAATTTACGCAAAGAACTGGCCGGTTTTTACCAAAAAAATTACGGCGGTGCGCAAGTTTTAAAAAATTCAGCTGTCAAATAACCAATTCTAACCTCATGAACTGCAACGAATTCCGTTTAATCATTGATCAGGGCCAGCCCGACAGCATCATGGCAAGTATGCTTCAGGAGCACATGGCTGAATGCCCGCAATGCAGTTTATATTATAAGATGGTTTTTGAGACCATCGAAAATGCCGGTCAGTTCCTGGTTCCCGAAGAACCATCAGCAGATCTGGCCGTTAGTATCAGCGATTTTGTATTTAATGCTGTTCCCGAAACACGAGTCGTTCCCATGTGGGTAAAAATCACCACGGCAGCTGCGGCCGTCGTTTTCGGGCTCCTCATTGGCAGTGGTGTGTATCAATCACGCTCAGCAAACAGCACCACCAACAGCAATCTGTTTGTAGCCGAAGCGCCGGCCGATACCATTTATATGGCCGAAACGACCGAAATCATGTATATGTCCTTCATGTCCGAAAATGAATAAACCATGAAAAATAAAAATGTCATCATCTGGATTCTGGCCATCATCAGCACTGTCACAACCACTGCGCTGATTACCCTTTGGCTGATGCGCCCACCTGCTCCCGAACCCGGCCAATGCGCACCCGGTATGAAAAACTGCAACACAGCCAACATGAAAGAGTGCGAAGGTAAAATGATGCAAAGTCTGAAACTGAATGAAGAACAGAAAAAACAATTCACCAGTCAGCGCGAAGCGCATCACGCCCGGGTAAAACCGATTTTCGATTCTATCCGCATTCTTCGTAGTCAATTGTTTGATGAAGTGGAAAAACAAAATCCCGATTCCGCAGCTATCAACAACTCCATTAAAAAAATTGCAGAACAGGAATCTTTACTGCAAAAAGAAGGTGTTGAGAATATTATTCAAATGAAAAAGTTTTTAAATCCGGAGCAAATTGACTCCATGATTGCTTTTCATTCGCGCGCTATGATGCCCATGGGTCGCATGCCGCACAAAAAATCTTCGCATCACAACTGCAAAACAAAATAAAACACAATAAAAAGAACAACAATGAAAAAAACACTTTCCATTTTGCTCGTAACAGCTGTTACCATGTTTGGCTTAAACAGCTATGCTCAGAATCAAGGTAATTCAGGCTGCTGCCCGGGTCAGGGAACCGAAATGCATAAAGGAGGTCCATGTGCTATTCCCAATCTGACCGATGAACAATTGAAAAAAATCGAACCACTGAAAATGGATTTTCAAAAGAAAAAATTTGAAATCCATAACCAGCTTAAAGTTAAACAAGCTCAGCTGGTGTTGGTTTCAACAGGCGATAAAATCAATAAAGATGAGGCCTACAAAATCATTGACGAAATTGCTGTGCTGAAAGCTTCGATGGAAAAAGCCAAATTCGATCACCAAATGGCTGTCAGAGCTATTCTCACACCCGAGCAGCAACTGGCATTTGATATGCATCATGCCAAAGGCGGCGATGGCTGCGGTTCTTCAAAAGGAAACAAGCATGGACAAATGGGTGGACAAAACTGTGGACAGGGACCCATGCCAGGTGCTTGTGGACAAGGCCAGATGAAAGGCGCCTGTGGCGGTCAGGGTCAAATGCAGGGTGGTGCCTGCTGTCCCGACGGACAGAAACAAGGTGCCGGCTGTTCAGGAAAAGGTAAACAAGACGGAACCGGAAATTGTACGCACGGAAAATAATTTCTGTGGTTGATTTATATTTTGCAAAAAGCCTCCGCATGGAGGCTTTTTTATTGATAGAAATACGTTGTTCTGATTATTTCCCAAGTAAAACAACTACCTGCGCAGCAATGGCTTCGCCGCGTCCAATGGCATCCACACCCTCGTTGGTCTTGGCTTTTACCGACACCTGACTGCATTCAATATTCAGTACATTGGCAATCACGGCCGACATCTGCGCTTTGTACGGCATCAGTTTCGGCTTTTCAGCAATAATGTTGGCATCGATGTTCAATACAGAATAGCCTTCAGCACGTACCAGGTCCATTGTTTTGCGAAGCAGTTCAACACTGTTTGCGCCTTTGTGGGCCGGATCTGTATCAGGGAAATGGGTTCCGATATCGCCAAGCGCCAACGCTCCCAGCAGAGCATCACACAAGGCATGAAGCAATACATCGGCATCGCTGTGGCCCTGCAGACCGAAATCGCATGGGATGGTAACACCGCCAATAATCATCGGTCGGCCGGACACCGTCCGGTGCAGGTCGTAGCCGATACCCTGACGGATGTTCATGAATTAATTGGCAACTTTATCGAAGTTGAAAACCAACGTAAAACGAAGTGTGTTTTCGAGCGGATTGCGCTGTTCGAGGGGAATCAGATATGAGAAATCAAGTCCGAAAACATTATAGCGCAAGCCGGCACCTAAAGTGATATACTTACGGTTACCTTTTAAAGGATGCTCATAGAAAAATCCTCCGCGGAGTGCAAACTGATTGTCGTACCAGTATTCAGTTCCCACGCTCCACATAATTTCGGCCAGTTCCTCATCGAAACCACCGGGTGCATCGGCAAACGAGCCAAACATGCCACTTACCAAGGAGCGGTTTGGATCTTTACCCGATTCAATCACATAGTCGCCATTGTCATCCTTGATGGGCTGGCCGGTCGAATCCTGCGCATAAATAGGCGGTGTAGGAACCAGCAGTTTATTGATGTCAAAAGTGAACATGATTTTATTATAGGCATCCAGATTCAACGAAAGAGATGGTCCAATGCGCATGTTAATCGGAATGTAGGAACGGTCCTGATTTTCGGTGTAGGTGATTTTTGCTCCGATATTCGAAATATTGGCTCCGACACCCAAAACCGCATCCGTTTTTTTCAGTTCAAGTTCTTTCTGATAATAAAAAGCGACGTCGGTAGCAATGGATTGACCGGGTTTTGACTGAGCACCATTGACAAAAATTCCGCCGGTGAGGTTGGAATAAATATAGCGCAGAGCAACGGCACCGCTGATATAATCAGAAAATTTACGGCTGTAAGCTGCATCTACTGCAAATTCATTGGGGCTGAACTGGCCGATTTCGGTTCCGACGTTGTCGGTGAAAATAATATTGCCAAGCGAGAAATACCGCAAAGAAGCGGCAATAACCTGATCGTCGTCGAGTTTTTTATAGCCGGTAAGGTAACCAAGACTGATATCATTCACCAGCTGACTGAGCCATGGGCTGTAGGAAACAGAGAATCCGACGTTTTTATCTATGAAGGCATACTTGGCCGGGTTGTAATGCATGGAGTACACATCGGGTGTAGTGCCGGCACCGGCATCACCCATAGCACCACCACGCGCATCGGGAGCAATGGTCAAAAACGAAACCGCTGTTGTTATAGTGTTGAGATCTCCGTTATCAAAGCCATAAGCCTGATTGATCAGATTCTGATTCGACTGTGATGTTGCCTGCTGATACAACACAACCATTAACAGAAGGCCACAAAGAAATTTGATTTTCATATCCATTATTTTGGAGTTTGCAAAATTACGATTAATATTTTATTTGAGAATCACCAGTTTTTCAGATTTTTCAGCATACTGACCATCGGTGTTTTTTACCCGAAGTCGGTATATATACACCCCACGCGCCAGAGGTG
>CAYSCE010000125.1:0-8526 GCA_964429475.1 uncultured Bacteroidaceae bacterium
AATCCTCTTTCAAATGAACTTATAATTGAGTCTGCAAATAATTCAAACAACATATCTTTTGAAATTTTGAACTCAATCGGACAAAAGGTATTTGGAGGAAATGTGAAGAATAAAATCATCGTTCCAACAACTGATTTTGCACCGGGAGTGTATATATTAAGACTTGAAAATGGAGAATTCACTGAGTTTCGAAAAGTTGTGAAGGAATAAAAACGAAAACCATTATATCCTGATTCAATAACCATTCTAATAACGATTTCCCTACAAGTATTTTATTCTTCCGGCATTGAAATTTTTCAGTGTCGGATTTTTTTGTGATGCTTTGAAAGTTTGCATCAGCACTGGGTACTTTAATTACAAATATTCGAAAGCGAAATTGTTTGTGTAGCTGTCACAATATTCCATCGTTCGGTGTGAAACGAAGAATATGGAATCGTTGTGACTTTGCAAACAGGCTTCATCGTTTCAACGTTGTAAAACCGACGATTCCATATCCGCCTGCCAGCGGATGATGGAATATCGGTTTTGGCTTTGACAGATAAAACAAAGAATATTGTATAAAATACAAAATTTCGAATTTTATAAAAGTGTATTTTGTAAAGGACAAAAAAGTACCAAAAATTGCATAGATAATCGGGAAAAAGTCGATTATCTGTGTAAAAAATGATAAGTTGCTCAATTCAAAATAGAAATATCCAAAGCTCCCTCATTCTCTCGGATATGTGCTGTCATCCAGCGTTTCGCTCATGAAGCTTTTATTCAGAGATTAGCTTGCGAAGTATCCCCGCCTGCTGCGCAGCGGGCAGGGAAGGAAAGACAGCGAAAATCAACAGAATAAGTCTGCAGAATAGCAAGAGATCCCGGCTTCCACCGGCAGAGCTTGTGGACAGGCGGAGGCCGGGAACTTAATTCGACTTCTGTTGATTTTCGGAAATTTGAGTAAGTTTGCGCAACTAAATTTATTCGGATGAATTTCCGCGAACTGTTCCGGCGTAAATCGGTTGCTGACATTGTTGCGCAGCACGAAAAGGACGATAAGCCCATGAAACGCACTCTGGGTGTGGTCGATCTGACTGCGCTCGGAATTGCCGCCATTATTGGAGCCGGTATTTTTGGCACCATCGGAAAAGCAGCGGTCGAAGGCGGACCTTCGGTTTCGTTGCTGTTTGTTATAACCGCCATTGCGTGCGGATTTTCAGCCATGGCTTATGCGCAGTTTGCCAGTTCCATTCCCATCAGCGGAAGCGCGTACACCTATGCATATGCCAGCTTTGGTGAGCTGTTCGCGTGGATCATCGGCTGGGATCTGATTATGGAATATGCCATCGGAAATATTGCGGTGGCCATTTCGTGGAGCGATTATTTTACCGGCTTTTTGTCCGGCTTTGGCTGGCATCTGCCCGAATTTATGACCGTTGATTTTCTGACGGCGTCTCGGGCGCATGAAACCGTTTCGGAATTATTATCGAAAGGTACTGAATTGGCCAGTGTTGATGCGCCTTTGCGCGAAGGTTATCTGGCCTGGATGAATGCGCCGCAGATTGGTGGCGTACATCTGATTGCCGATATTCCTGCATTTTGTATTGTCGCGCTTATTTCCATTCTGGTTTTCCGCGGTATACGCGAATCGAAAATTGCAGGTAATCTCATGGTCGCACTGAAGCTCATTATTCTGATGGTGGTTATTGCGGTCGGAGCTTTTTATGTCAATCCCGACAACTGGTCACCGTTTGCACCCAATGGCTTTTCGGGCATGATGAAAGGTGTGGCCGGTGTTTTCTTTGCTTACATCGGATTCGATGCCATCAGCACAACAGCCGAAGAGTGTAAAAATCCAAAGCGGGATCTGCCGCGATCGATGATGTTTTCACTGGGCATTACAACATTGATTTATATTGTCATTGCGCTTATTCTGACCGGTATGGTTTCCTACGAAAAACTCGGAGTAGGTGATCCATTGGCCTATGTGTTTGAACAGGCCGGAATGCCGCATCTGAGCGGGATAATCGCATTGTCAGCCTTGATTGCGATGGCGGGTGTGCTGCTTGTTTTTCAGGTAGGACAACCGCGCATCTGGATGAGCATGAGCCGCGACGGACTGCTGCCAAAGCGGTTTTCGAAACTTCATCCAAAATTTAAAACGCCTGCTTTCAGCACTGTGATTACAGGAATCATGGTGGCAGTGCCTGCATTGTTTACTAACCTCACCGAAATGACCGATCTGACCAGCATCGGGACATTGTTTGCATTTGTGTTGGTGACAGGTGGTGTGATATTGCTCGACAAAAGTGATCCGGAAATAAGAAAAGGGTTTCGTATTCCGTATATGAATTCACGTATGTGGGTGCCGCTTTTGTTGCTGCCTGCATACATTGTGCTGTTTATGCTTACCAGTGAATTTTCTTTCGAAGCATTTCTGGGCGAGCGCATTCCGGTATTGATTTATTTTGGTGTGGCCATTATTATTATGATTGCTGCTGTAATCCGCCAATGGAGCTTTATTCCGGTGGTCGGACTGCTCATCAATTTGTATCTCATGTCGGAACTGGGCGTAACCAACTGGCTGCGGTTTTTCATCTGGCTGGCCATCGGTCTGGTGATTTATTTTTCATTCGGACGGAAACACAGCAAACTCGGAAAGCGTGATGGAAACTAGTGTTGTAATAATTCTGATTTGTTCGGGATTGCTTGTAGGTTTTATCAATACAATGGCTGGCGGAGCCACCATTATTTCATTATCGGTTCTTTCATGGCTCGGATTGCCGCTTACAGTGGCCAATGGTACCAACAGGCTCGCTGTTTTTTTTCAGACGCTCACTTCTGTTTCAAGTTTTCAGAACAGCCATTTAATTGACTGGAATAAAAGCCTGCGCGTTGGAATACCAACCGTGATAGGCTCTGTAGCGGGTTCATTCATTGCCGTAAAACTGAACGAAGACATTATCCGTTACGCATTTGTGATCATCATGATCATTATGCTGGCGTTTATTTTGTTTAAACCTTCAATGTGGATGAAAGGCAATGCTGCTCTCATGGATCTGCCTGTCAAGAAATGGAATTACCCGGTCTTTTTTGCTATTGGTGTGTATGGCGGATTTCTGCATGTGGGTGTTGGGTATTATTTGCTGGCCGCCATTGTGCTGGGAATGGGATTCGATCTCATGAAAGCCAATGTGATGAAAAATCTGCTGGTGATGTTGTATGTTCCGTTTTCACTAATTCTGTTTATAATTAACGATCAGGTGATGTGGAAATACGGATTGATTCATGCCATTGGAAATGTTGTCGGGGCCTTCGTTGCGTCGCGTCTGGCCATTCGTAACGGGGCCGGAATTATCCGCTGGGTTTTGGTGGTCGTAATTGCAGTACTGACTGCAGATATGGCCGGATTAATCAATCTTAAATCAGCAATAGGTCAGTTGTTGCAGACGCAGTAAAACGTACTGTTATTTGTCATGTAAAAGTCATTGACTTAGCACTGTTTTATTTCTTATTTTTGTCGCATGCAACAAGAAGAAAAAGAAAAAAAAGCGCGTGGATTTTTGCGTCGATGGTGGCTGCAATATCACTATTTCAGAAGAACCGGCTTTTACACCGAAGTGGGTAAAAGCATGTTTAATTTTCTCTTGATTATGGCAGCAATTGTTGGATTGGTGCTTATTGCCGAAAAAACAATTATCGATATTGACGAGATTTTTAACTATGTTGTGACTCATGTTCCAAACTGGTTGGTGTTTCTTGTTGCTTTCGGAGCTGAAGTACTGCTTGGCTTAATTCCCTCGGATTTGTTTATTATATGGAGTGAAGGTCTGGATTATCCCTGGGCGGCATTATCCGTTCTTGCAGTGACATCATATCTCGCCGGAATTCTCACTTTTGGTTTCGGAAAACTGATCCGGAAAAACAAAACGGTGAATAACTATTTTACCACCCGTTTTGAAAAACATATTCGTAACTCGAAAAAATGGGGTAGTTGGCTTGTTGCAGCTGCAGCACTGACTCCACTGCCATTTACTTTAATTATGGTGGTGGTTGGCATGATGAATTATCCCTCGAAACGTATGTTGCTGTGGTCATCGCTTCGCATTCCGCGCTATTTTCTGATGGCGCTGATTTATTATCATACCGTTAATCTTGGAATTTGATTATTCCGGCTTTGGTTTTACAGCGTTTTTCAAATTTGTCCTGATGATGTATAACCCTGCAAACAGCGCTCCCACTGCCGAAAAGCTGTGCCACAACCAGTGAACGCCCTGTGCCATTGGTTGAACTTCTTTATCATCGTATAAACGGAAAAACAGGGAGAGCGCAAGAAAAAATACTGCGGCCAGCAAATGCCCGATGGCATGCCACTTTGAGCGCCAGGCATACAACAAGGCCGGAATAAAAATGACCACACCCACAATGAAATAACCTATATTAATGGCTTGTTGAATGGGCAGTACATTGAAAAAATATCCGCGCAAAAATCCAGATGCAGCAATGATCAGAACAGGATAATACCAGTTTTTAAATAACCGTTGCATGAAGAAAAACGCCACACCAAGCGACAATAAAAACATGGGAAAGACATCGAGCATCATCAGCCAGTGATGGCTGCGGAACGCGTGGTAGAGCGTGCTTCCGATGCCCCCGGTAAATAACAACGGCAAGGTGTAAAATACTACAAAGCCTTGTTTGCGATATTGACCGCGCAAAACTATCAGAAAATAAATCACCGGAATTAAAAACACCAGTGATGAATACGCATTCCAGGGTTCAATGATGAAGCGCCCCGGCAGCGTCTCATGATAAATGGGGCCTCCATCGGTAACAAACGAATAATCAATGCCGGGTTGTGCAGCCATCAGTGAATGCCTGTGTAATTCTCAGGAGTAAGTGTTTTGAGTTCTTTTTTTATAGCTGCACTTACCTGCAGCGAATCGATGAATTTGTGAAGGCTTTCGCGGGTTATATGCTCGTTTCCGCGGGTAAGATTTTTCAATGCATTATATGGATCCGGATACTTTTCTCTGCGCAGAATGGTTTGAATGGGTTCGGCCAGCACTGCCCAGTTCTGATCGAGATCGCTGCTGATTTTTTCGGGATTGATCAGTAATTTACCCATACCTTTTTGCAGCGACTTTAATGCGATAAGCATGTGCGCGAGCGGAACTCCGATATTCCGGATGACCGTCGAGTCAGTCAGATCGCGCTGCAGACGCGACACCGGGAGCTTTTCCGATAAATGTCGCAACACCGCATTGGCGATACCCAGGTTCCCTTCTGCGTTTTCGAAATCAATTGGATTCACTTTATGTGGCATAGCCGAAGAACCAACTTCGTCTTTTTTGACTTTTTGCTTGAAATATTCCATCATCACATACATCCACACATCGCGCGAATAATCAATCAGGATGGTGTTGATGGCGGCCAGCACACTGAAGGTGTTTCCGAGAACATCGTAATGTTCAATCTGGGTGGTGGTTTGCTGGCGGATAAGACCCAGATTGTTTTTCAGAAAGTTGTTGGCAAATTTCACCCAATCTGTTTTCGGAAATGCAGCGTGATGAGCATTGAAGTTGCCGGTAGCACCACCAAATTTTCCGCTGGCAGGAATTTTTTTCAGGAGCGCCAATTGGTTTTCAATTCGTTCGGCAAATACCGCCATCTCTTTACCCAATGTAGTTGGCGAAGCCGGCTGTCCGTGCGTCCGTGCCAGCATCGGAATTTTATTCCATTCTTTAGCCTGTGTCTTCAGTATTTTTAGAACCAGTTCAATTTCGGGAATAACGCTATTGTACAATGCATCGCGCGTCATCATTGGAAAAGCGGTGTTGTTGATGTCCTGCGAAGTCAGTCCGAAGTGAATAAATTCCTTGTAATCCTGCAGTTTCAACGCATCGAATTTTTCGCGCAGAAAATATTCAACCGCCTTAACATCGTGGTTGGTGACTTTTTCAATGTCTTTTATTTTCTGTGCATCGGCCTCATTAAAGTCCGAAACTATTTTGCGAAGTGCGTCGGTTTTTTTGACTGGAATTTCTTTCAGCGCCGGCAGTTTGAGCGCTTGCAGTGCAATAAAATATTCCACTTCAACCAGAACGCGGTATTTGATTAAAGCAAATTCGGAAAAATAAGGCTGAAGACTGCGTGTTTTATCACAATAACGACCATCGACAGGAGAAACGGCAAAGAGGGAGGATTCCATGCGGTGAGTTTTTTGCAAAAATACAAAAATATGCGCTGAGGATTTTTGGCGTTTTCTTTTTTGAGGTGTTCAAAAATAAACGAAATATAAATCCGTGTTTAAAAATGGAGTAGCACCTCAAAAAATGATTTGGCCGGACTTTTACCAGGTCACTCTGAATCCCCAGGTGTTTGTAAGACCAGTATTGGTGTAGCTTTTCAGTTCGGGAATATTGACGAGACTTACCGACGGTTTAATTTCCCAGGTCAGATGGATTTGTTTCCAGAAAGGATGTGCTTTGGCAATTCTGAAATCAATGCCCAGCGGAATTCCGGCAGAAAAAAAGGTGCTGGTTTTATTTTCGTGTAATTCTGTTTCGCTGTTCCATTCACGAACAGGAGGGTATGGATAATAGTAATATATGCTGTTGTAGGTGGAATTTGACATTTCCAGTGAAATGTACTCTTCGTTTTCGACTGTAGTAACATTGTTGAATGAACAGGCAGCCACAATGCCGACTCCTCCATACAAGAACACTCGCCTCTCTGGGTTGGTACTGTATTGAATGGCTGCAGTTAGGCCAAGATACTCGGAATTGTTTTTCATCCGGTAGGATGTTGTATGCACGGAATCAATAAAAAACTGCTGGCCTGAAACGGATGAAGTCAAGGTGTCATATGGGAAATAGTCCGATTTTGTATAATATAGCCCCCCGGTTGTACTGCGGGAATTGAAAATGCCAACCCGAAGTGTGGGATTGGATTTATAATTGCCTTTTTCTTTATCTGATAGAGATAAGCCAACCGTGACCGAAAACATGCCTTCAGAATATCCTCCGTTGGAATAGGATGAAAAGTCGCTGAAATCGGTCGTGAGAAAGGGACTTCCCGGAGCAAGCGTTTTAAAATCATTCAGGTCAAACTGTATCGGGCTCAGGTTTTGAATTCCGCCATGTATCTGAATATCCGAAATGCGGAGTTTGGGAGTTGTTTCTTCCTGAGCTGAAGCGTATGTTGTTAAGAACAGAATGAGTGCGGGAAAAATCAGTTTTTTCATTGATATATTTTTTGGGGTTTGACGGAATATTAACGGAGCTCTTGCGGATTTATTTTCTAAACACAAGGAATTTTAATATGAAACAGGAATTTGTTAGCACAGAATGTTTTACAACCAATCCATGCTTTCGGCTTAAATTTTCGGAAAAACAGGAATAAAACACCTTAAAGAAATAAAATATGCTTAATTTCGCATCTCCAAAAAAACAAAACACAGAAACTCAGATAAACATGAAAAACAAAAAGTTCATTACATGTGACGGTAACTACGCTGCTGCGCACGTATCGTACATGTTCAGCGAAGTAGCTGCCATCTATCCAATTACTCCATCAAGTACGATGGCCGAGTATGTGGATGAGTGGTCGGCAAACGGACGCAAAAATATTTTCGGTGACACCGTGAAAGTGGTCGAGATGCAAAGCGAAGCCGGTGCTGCCGGTGCCGTTCACGGCTCGCTGCAGAGCGGTGCGCTCACCTCTACCTATACCGCTTCGCAGGGATTGCTCCTGATGATTCCGAACATGTACAAAATTTCGGGCGAACTTCTCCCCGGCGTTTTCCACGTGTCGGCCCGCGCCATTGCCGCTCAGGCTTTGTCGATTTTTGGCGATCACAGCGACGTTATGAGCACCCGTATGACCGGATTTGCCATGCTGGCTACCGGTTCAGTACAGGAAATCATGGATATTGCCCCGGCTGCACATCTTGCATCTATCCGCTCACGCGTTCCTTTCCTGCATTTCTTTGATGGATTCCGCACCTCACACGAAATTCAGAAAGTGGAATATCTTGACAACGAAGATGTGAAGTCGCTTGTTGATATGAAAGCCCTTGCTAGCTTCCGTCACAATGCACTTAATCCTGAACACCCTGTAACCCGCGGTACTGCTCAGAATCCTGATATTTATTTCCAGTCGCGTGAAGCTGCAAACCCGTTCTACGACAAAGTTGCTGACATTGTTGAAGAATACATGGTTGAGCTGAATAAACTCACCGGCCGCGAATATCACCCGTTTACCTATTACGGTGCAGCTGATGCCGAAAACATCATTGTTGCCATGGGTTCAGTAACCGAAACCATTCGCGAAACCATTGATTATCTCAATGCCAAAGGCGAAAAGGTTGGTCTGCTTACCTGCCATCTGTATCGTCCTTTCAGTGAAAAATATTTCATGAAAGTGTTCCCGAAATCGGTGAAACGCATTGCCGTTCTCGACCGCACCAAAGAACCGGGCAGCGAAGGCGAACCATTGTACCTCGATATCAAAAACCTGTTCTACAACAAAGCCAATGCTCCGCTC
>CAYSCE010000126.1:0-8496 GCA_964429475.1 uncultured Bacteroidaceae bacterium
CCTCTTCAGATTGCACAAATTATTTGCTTAGTCCCCAAATATTTTATGTGTCCCGTAGAAATTGATGGAAAAGATTATCTCTTTGATGACAAAGGTGAGTTCCGCGGCGAGCTGCAGGACAAAGATGATGACGGTAAAGAGGATTGATCTGTTTTTAAAACATTGAAAAAAGCTGCCTTCGGGTGGCTTTTTTAATGCGTTTTACTTACAGTTTGATAAAATCAACAATGATTCCGGTGGCACCGGCATTTTTTAAAACATATCGCTTCGCCGCTTCAGATGCGGTTTTGCAAGCTTCCGTATTGTTAAGTAATGTGTCGCACAATGCGTGATATCCGGTATCGGTGGCGAAAGTAAATCCACCACCGCATGCAATCAGGTCTTTGGCTTCCTGAAATTTCTGATAATGCGGTCCGAAAATGACGGGTACTCCGTAAACAGCAGCTTCGAGTGTGTTGTGAATGCCGCTTCCAAAGCCGTTTCCAATGTGAGCAATCGTTGCATAACGATACAAACTGCTCAGCATGCCAATGGTATTGATAATTAATATCCGGTTGTCGTTGAAATCAGGCTGATCTTTTTCAGTATATAAAGAAGCTTTACAAGGCAAAGACTGCTTCAGGCGCGCGATCCGCTCATCATCAATTTCATGTGGAACAATAATGAATTTTATTTCCTGATTTTTTTCAATCAGCTGGGTAATAAATTTTTCATCGGGCTCCCACGATGAACCGGCCATGTATACGGGCTTTTGCTGAATAAACTGTTCAATTTCAGGAAATGATTTTGCGTCACCGGCTACTTTCACAACGCGGTCGAATCGGGTGTCGCCGGTGATTGTAACATCATTGTATCCGGCTTTTTTCAGTAATGAAGCTGACAATTCGTTTTGAACAAAAAAATGCGTGAAAGCCGCTAATTGTCTGCGTTGCCAGCCTCCGTATCCTTTAAAGAAATGTTGTTTTTCGCGAAAAATTCCGGAAACAAGATACAATGGAATACTTCTTTTTTTCAATGCATTCATGTAATTGAACCAGAAATCGTATTTGACAAAAAAGGCTGTTACAATTTTGAAGTTGTTGAGCAAATGCCGCGCGTGACCTGGTGTATCGGATGGCAGGTATAAAACAAGATCAGCTTCTTTGTAATTTTTCCGCACTTCAAATCCCGAAGGACTGAAAAAAGTCAGCAGAATTTTATGTGCCGGATAATGGCTCCGGTAGTGCTCTATCAGTGGTCTGCCCTGTTCGAATTCACCCAATGACGAAACATGAAACCAAAGCCATTGGCTGTCGTTGTGCGATTCGTTAAAAATATATTTCTGGTTTTTACGACCCGAAAGCCAGAGTTGTGCTTTGGAATTGCCTGTCAGCGCCGCAATCCGGATGGCAAGAGTATATAAATGAATTGAAAAAGTGTACAGCAGCCGCATATCAATAGTAATAGAAAGTCTCTCCTTTTTTCTCGGAGAATGGAATGGTCCAGTACAATTTAAAACCGTACAAAAATTCGAGGCGCTTTTCGGTATCCGGCCCGCCAAGCGGGAATAAATAATCCCGGCGTCCCATGGTGAAGGCTTCTACAAATTCAAATCCGGCTCTAAAACTATACACACGCCGTGGCGAAAAGAAAGTGTAACCGACAAATTGCCTGATCGCAGTGCCGTTGGTCAGATAATCATATCCTTTTGCATAATCACCTGCAACCTGCGGAACAATATTGTCGGGATTGTAAATCCTGATTTTATGTTGCATGAAACCCGCACCAGCGCCCAATGTCAGACCACTGTTTTTATTGGCCTGCCACACCGGCAGTATTTTCGACACACCCAGCGTAACATAATAACCGCGTTCGTAGGTGTACAATTCGGCAAACTGTCCGTTGCCGTCAATGATATAGCCGTCATCATTGGCGATGCCTGCAAAAATGCTGTCGTGAATTTTTATATCACCGCCGAAAAAATAACTGAAGTCCGCGTCAAACATCCAATTGGTGGGCGTTTTCATCGACAGTGCAAAACCTGCAACCTGATTGATACCATAGCGGTCTTTCATATCAGCGCCAGGTAAATGAAATCCGTACTGAAAATGCGCACTGAAAATTCTGTTGGCTTTAGCGGTATCCTGTGCTTTTGCAGCATTACCAAAAATAACAATCAACAGTGTCGCGAAAAAAAACAATTTTCTGATCATGATTAAAAATATTTATGATCTTTCAGATATTCGGTTACATATTCGGTCACACCTTCTTCAAGGCTGTGAAAGGGCTTCTGATAACCCTTTGACAATAGTTTACCCATATCAGCTTCGGTAAAATACTGGTATTTGTCGCGAATATCTTCGGGAGTGTCTACAAAATCAATTTCTGCTTTGCGGTCCAGTGCTGCAAAAACAGCTTCTACCAGATGTAAAAAAGCACGTGCTTTTCCTGTGCCGGCATTGTACAGGCCGCTCTCAGGGCGGTGTTCGAAAAGAAAAGAAATGATGGATGCAATGTCTTTTACATAAATAAAATCGCGCATCTGCATGCCATCGGCAAATTCGGGCTTGTGCGAGCGGAATAATTTCATGCGGCCTGTTTCACCAATCTGATTGAAGGCGTGAAAAATCACTGATGCCATGCGGCCTTTGTGATATTCATTCGGACCATACACATTGAAAAATTTCAAACCTGCCCAGAATGACGGCATTTGCGTTTGCTGCAAAGCCCATTTATCAAAGTCGTTTTTGCTTTCGCCGTACGGATTCAGCGGTTTAAGCTGTTCTACAATGGCGTGATCGTCTTTGTATCCAAACGCACCATCACCATACGTCGCTGCTGATGAAGCGTAGATGAAAGGAACATTTCTTTCGGCGCAGAATTTCCAAAGGTCTTTGGTGTAATTGAGGTTGAGTTTGTTGAAAACCTCAACGTTAAATTCTGTAGTATCGGTGCGGGCTCCAATGTGAAATACCGCATCAATATCCGATTTGTGTTGTTCAAGAAATTCATTCAGTTTGTCACGATGAATAAAGTCCTTGTATTTCCGGCCTTCAAAATTATTGGCTTTGGCCGTTTTCGAAAAGTCATCAACGGCAATTATATTTTCCATCCCGGACTCCATCAATTGGCGTCCCAGCACAGATCCGATAAATCCGGCAGCTCCGGTCAGAATGTTCAGTTTACCCATGGTGAAAAAATATCTTGCAAAGATAATGAATGATTTTCAGGCAGCGACTGCAACAGGGTTAATACTGCCCGAAGTCCGTCTTGTTGCGGATTTGATGAATATTCATTCACGTACAGATCAATGTGGCTGTTGATGACTTCATCGCTGATTTCCTGCGCATGGACTTTTATGTAAGGCATAGCATCTGTGCGGTGTTCAAGTCCATACAGCACAGAATTCCGGATCAGGTTTTCAATCATTTTTATCTGTTCGTTTCCCAGACTTCGTCGTGCTGCAATGACGCCCAGCGGCAAAGGCAGTTTTGTTTGCTGAAACCATAATTCGCCCAGATCGGCCAATTGAAATAGCCCATGCTGCTGAAATGTAAAACGGCTTTCGTGAATTATAAGACCGGCAGCAGCTTTTTCATTTTCAATCATAGAAAGAATATCGCTGAAAAGAATTTCCTGCTTAAGCGTGATATTCGGGAAAAACCTCGTCAGCAGCAGATTTGCAGTGGTATGAATGCCGGGAATCAGCATGGTGTTGCCGGACGCATTCAAATCCGTATGGGGGTCTTTGGCCACAATCAGCGGCCCATTGCCGAATCCCATGGCCATGCCTGTTTGCAGCATCACATATTCGTTGCGTACAAGCGGAAAAGCAGCGGCACTCATTTTTGCAATGTCCCATTTGCCGCTCAGCAAGCCATTGTTGAGTTGCTCAATGTCGTGATACTCTTCGCTGAAGGAAATCCCTTCCGGCGAAATTTTCCCGTTCACCAATGCATCAAACATCAGTGTGTCGTTTGGACAGGGCGATATAGCGAGAGAGAGGGCGGTCATTATGAATTTTTGAGCAATTTCGTTTGAGAACCTGTAAACGGAAAAAAGAATAGTTTATTACAATTCAATAATTATCTTTTGATTCTATAATTTCTTCAAGTTGAAAATTTGCTTCTTCTAATGAATAAAATACAGCAATTCCACTTTCGATTTCTATCAGCTCGTCATGCAAGTATTTTTTTTGTTTTTTCGAAATCTGTACTTCCTGTAAATATATTATTTCTCTTTTTCAGGTCATTTTTATCCAATGACAATAGCTTTTTGTTGGCTTTGACATTTACTTTGAGGTGTATTGTTTGCATGAATTAGAATTTATACAAAGATAGAAAAAAAGAAGCCAGATTATCAATAGAATCCTTTGTTTTCCAGGTATTATTTCCAGTGCCAACAAAATTCGAAACAGCCCTGATCTGCACACTGGGAATATTTTCTTTCATACAGGCATAATAAAAAGCAGCGCCTTCCATGGTTTCAATACCGGGGTTATATCGCTGCTGCCAGAATGTGCGCTTTTCGGCCGTGGCGGTTACTGAATTTACTGTAATGGCGCTGGCTTCGGGCAGATCTGTATTTTTATATAAAGCTGAATCGGGAATTAATTTTCCCTCGGTAAATGGCGGAGTTCTGAAGTCGCTGAAACTGGCTTCGTGTATGGGTTTTCCATTGTCGCTCAAACATAAATCGGCAAAAATATCGCTGCTGACTTTTACCACAGAACCCACCAGCAGGTCGTCCTTAAAACTGCCCGCAATGCCTAACTGATATGCTGCACCGAATGTATGATGCTGAAGTATTTTCCCAATCGAAAAGGCTGTCAATGCCGATCCAATGCCGCTTACAAGCAGTGTGAACTGTGTTGTCTTATTTTCAATAACCCGCAATCCTTCTTTTTCTACACTGCGTGCAAAAAGAAAGTCCAGTTCCATGGCGGTGGCTGCAGTTATCAGAATGTGTTTTTTAGGCATGAGTGTAAAATCAATTCAAAGATACATAAATGCTGCGAAAAATGCCCGGACTATTCCATGTCCTTCACTTCGTTGTGGACTATGGAATGTCCTTGGGCGCATCAGATTTTATTATACACCGAATCGCGCTCCACGGGCTGAAAGCCGGCTTCAACGATCAAACGTTGTAACTCAGGTGTGCTCATATCCGGATTTTCACTGCTGCCTGCACGGGTATAAATGGTGGTCGAATCATTGATGGTGCCGTCGAGATCATCGACGCCAAAATGAAGTGAAATCTGTGCGAAGTCGCGCCCAACAGCCGGCCAGTACGCTTTTAGGTGGGGAATGTTGTCAAGAAATATCCTCGCAATGGCGTAGGTTTTCAAATCTTCCACAACCGGTGTCTCTGCAATGTCCGACATGCGGTTGTTGGCACGGCGGAATTTCAGCGGAATGAAACAATTGAATCCATGCGTTTCATCCTGCAACGCGCGAAGTGCGGACATATGCGCAATACGCTGGGCGCGGCTTTCAACGTGGCCGAACAACATGGTGGCGTTGCCCGGAAGTCCGTTCAGATGTGCAGTGCGATGCACGCTGAGCCATAATTGTCCGGAAGGTTTTTCAGGGCTGATGATTTCGCGTACCGAATCATCGAATATTTCGGCACCGCCACCGGGCAGCGATGATAATCCTGACTCTTTCAGAATCCGCAGTCCATCGGCGATTTCAAGCTTATCGATGCTGCACATATACGCGACTTCCACTGCAGTAAACGCTTTAATGTGCAAATGAGGAAAAGTTGTTTTAATTTTTTTCAATAAATCAGCAAAGAAATAAATGCCCCAGTCGGGATGAACACCGCCTGTGATGTGCACTTCGGTGATGTTGCCGGCCACGGCTGCAATTTTTTCTATAATGTTTTCAGTAGAAAAAATGTAGCTATCATTTTCTGAAGTGGCTCTGTAACTGCAAAAGCGACAATTATACACGCAGATGTTTGTTGGCTCGATGTGTATGTTTCGGTTGTAAAACACATCTTTTCCAGAAATAATTTCTTTGCGGTGTGTAGCCAGCATAGCCAGCTGCGGCAGGTCGAACAGGTCAAACAACATCAACGCTTCTTCTTCGCTGATGCGTTGATTGGAGAGGATTTTTTCTGCGAGCGATTGCTGATTATTTTTGAAATATTCCATTGCGTTCATTGCTGAAATAATAATTGTTGATATTTTTGATTTTATCCCAAAAACATGGCGGCATTAATAGCCGTAGACCCATTGGGGAATTGCTGTGTTTTTACATCGTTTGAAATTACGAAGGAATGTAATAAGGGTTTATCAAGAATTTCATCAAGTCCTGATAAATGGCGTGCATCTGATGCAGAAACCTTTTGAGACATTTTGATTTCAAATGCGATATAGCCTTCCGGCAGTTCAATCAGTAAATCAATTTCTCTTCCTCCCTGAATTCGCAAATGATATAATATGGGTTGCATGTTCATTGTTTTCATCTGCTTATAAATTTCAGCAACAACAAGGCTTTCAAATTCAGCACCGGTCATACCTCCTTTTTTTTGCAGAATACCTGAAAGTACACCATGATCAAGATAATGGATTTTAGGCGCTCTCGTTAGTTTTTTTGTTTGATTCCGGCTCCATGCCTGCAGCGAAATAGTTTGGTAGCTGATATTCAGATATTGAATATATCGTTGAACTGTTTTCACGCTGAGGCCGGTTTGTGTGGCGAGTGTAGAAGCGTTGATTGTTTGTGCAGTCTGTACAGCAAGAGCCCGCTGAAGAATAACAAATGGTTCAAGTTCGCGAAAGGATGCGAGATCGCGGATATCACGTTCAAGATAGGTTCTTACATATTGACCTATCCAGATGTATTTCTGTTCATCTGATAATTGTGTGTCTGTCAGTGCAGGGTAGCCACCGAAAGTACAATAATGTGAGTAGGCTGTTTGTTTTTTCGCCATTTCCGGATCCAGATTAAAGGATGGATAAAAATCCAATTTCTGACCGGGATTGTTAAGCATTTTCTGAAACAGTGACAGCTGCGATTTTTCCGGATCATCTGCTTTTATTTCGGGCAGGGTCAATGGAAACATTTCTATAATGACACATCGTCCGGCAAGACTCTCGCGCACTTTTTCCATGAGAAGCAACTGGCTGGAGCCAAGTATAACGTAGCGTGGTTCGGAAAACTGATCGTATACGGCTTTGATACTTTCAATCAAAACCGGTTCTTTCTGAATCTCATCAAGTATGGCTTTTGGATAAAGTGAATGCCATCGGGCTGCTGTAAGACCTGTGAAATCTGCTCTGGTAATAGGGTCTTCGATTGATAAATAGGCATAATCAGGAAACAGCTTTTTGACAAGCGTTGTTTTCCCGGTCTGCCGTGCCCCCGTGAAAACAAGAATCCTTCCCAGCCCGGATTTACTGATTTTTTTCGCGTAATTGCCTATTTGTCTGTTTTTCATATATGCAGATTTCAGACAGCAAATATACGATCTTTTTCTTTAAATTCCAAAAAATACGGCGAAATTTGGAATAGAATTCCAAAAACCACGGCGAAATATGGAATACAACTCCAAAAAACATGGCGAAAATTGGAATAGGATTCCAAATATTACGGCTAAAATCGACATAAATATTCTTAATTCGCGGTTTCAGGCTCATTTTTAGCGGGATAAGGCTCAATATTCGCTTTTTTTGAGATTTTCGTAATCCCGTTGCTGTAAAGTTGAGCCTCATTTGGTTTCTTGTGTCAGTATTCAATGTGTTTCAACGAAGCATTAATTGAAACTTTTGTGTTTTTTTGAGTAAGGAATTATTTTTTCATATATTTGCTGTTGCATGCCGTGAAAAGCATGCGTTTTATTGAAAAGAAAGCGTAAGTTTTTGTTCTGGCATCTGAAAACCGCCAATTTTCAAAACCAGTCAAGAACAATAAGTAATGCGCTCACGCTACGGCGTGGGCTGTGCTTATTTGACTGGTTGGGTGCTTGGCGGTACCTCAGAGCCGAATGGAGTTACAGTTCCACGCTTTTTCATTTTATTAATTGTCGCTTTGGGACTGGGTGGCGTGAAAATTATTTATAATGGAACAAGAATTACTTTGTCCTAAATGCGGATCAAAAAATCTTTCGGCTAATAAAAAAGGTTTTAAAGTTGGCAAAGCAATTGCCGGTGGAATTATTGCAGGGGGAGCAGGAGCATTGATTGGTGGTACTGCTGGGAGTAATAAAATTCAAATTACATGTTTAAACTGCGGACATATTTTTAAACCCGGTGAAGGAGCCACATCTAAAACAGATTTTGAAACTAAAAAGATGGATAATGCAAAAACCAGCAAATGGGCAATAATTTTATTAGCAATTCTTCTTATTATAGGCTTGTTTTTGAGATACTGTGGCTCATCAGAAACAAAAAAAGAAAATGCGGCAGTTTCTGATTACAAATTTCTATTTGCTTCAATGATAGATGCCTCAAAAAATGTTAGTCAAAGCGAGATGGACCTTCAAAGCAATGCATTCTTAATATTAGAGCAA
>CAYSCE010000127.1:0-8389 GCA_964429475.1 uncultured Bacteroidaceae bacterium
ATCCCGAAATTGATGCAGGAACTTTGCTCCCTAAAATTCCCTTAAGGGAAGGCGTCGATTGTGCTGCTGCTGGCAACAGTGTTTTGTATTTTTCAAAAATGATTGAAAAGGCCACCCAGAGCCGGCTTCCAAAAATGATTTCTTTACCCGAATACCGGTTAATGACGGTGCGGAACCGGAATACCGTAATAAAGCTGAATGATAAAATCGCTTAAAACATAAATCCAATATCGAACAGAAGACATTGCCGTTTCAAACTTCTTACATCTTTTTCCGGATCCTCATAGGTTGGGTAAAACCATTTATTCAGATCAAACCGAAATCTCACAGCGCAACACAACGCTTTGTTGTTTATCTCAAAATTTTTCCCCACTCCTATAATTCCAATCATTCCACATTTAAAATCGTTTTTAGTATTCAAATCAATTTTCCCGGAAATCACCGGAGAGACATCTTTTTCGTTTGAGTAGTCATAAGTGGTGACTAAATTAACGTCACGCTTAGCCGAAAGAATATAGCTGAATCCTGTGCCACACAATGCATACCAGCTTGTGTTCAGATTCTGATTATTCCTGAAACGAAATCCAATAGGTATCTCCAAAGATTGAACTTTTAAATGATTCAGATAGTTCGTATGAACTTCCGGAATTGGACTAATAACTTTTGAAGGAGACACAAAATCAATGCGGGTTTTGTTATATTCAATTCCCAACGATATAGACAATAATCTGTCAAAACAATACTCCTCACAAACTCCTGCAGAAAAACAAAACAGATCTCCTTTATCTTTTCCCAGCCCTTTTATTTGTCTGATATCATCATCACCCGATGCCAGAAAATGCATGCCGGGCGAAGAAGATATTAAATAACGCACCGTTTTAGGTGGTCTGCTCACCACCAATAAACCAAAGTCAGAGCTATCATTCACTTCAGGTGCGTTTTTGCACTCAATACAACAGGCCTTCTGGATTATGACAGATGCCTGAACTGAATATCCGGCATAAAAGCCAGTAATAACAATACAAACCAGAATGAAAAAAACTTTTTGCATTACGGATTTTTCAAAATGTACGACTGAATAATCATGACGAAATACAAAAATAGCAAACTTTACAACTTACCAGATTTTCATATAACCCAAAACCGAAATCATTTTGTGTTGAACTAACAATAATCGAGGAATTCACATGGATGAACCCTTACGCTTTTTCTTTTTTTCAATTAAAAACACTCTAATTTCTTCATTTTTACCCATTCCGGTTTCTCCAATCCGAATAATTTTCTAATTTTGTGCTCCTTTTGGAGCAAACTCTTTAAAATTTAAATCAGAACAACATATGAAAGTGTATCAGACTGGAGATATCCGCAACATCGCGCTGGTTGGCGGTGCCAAATCGGGAAAAACGACTCTGGCCGAGTGTTTACTGCTTGAAGGTGGTGTTATTAACCGCCGCGGCACTGTTGAAGACAAAAACACCGTTTCGGATTACCGTGAAATAGAGCTCGAAAGACAAAATTCTGTTTTCTCAACCGTACTGTATGCCGAATACAGCGGAAAGAAAATCAATATAATCGACACTCCGGGTTTCGACGATTTCGTCGGCGAAGTACTGGCTGCTCTTACCGTTAGCGACCTCGCCGTGATGCTTATCAATGCTCAGAACGGTATTGAAGTCACCACCGAAATCAGCTGGCGTAACCTCACCCGCATGAACAAACCGGTAATGTTCGTCATGAACCAGCTTGATCACGAAAAAGCCAACTTCGAAGAAGTGCTGCGCGAACTCCAGGGTCAGTTCGGTAATAAAGTTATTCCGGTTCAGTATCCTGTTGCTACCGGTGTTGGTTTCAATTCAGTGGTTGATGTACTGACCAAAAAACTGTATAAATATCCTGCTAACGGTGGAAAACCCGAAGTACTGGATATTCCTGAAAGCGAAAAATCTAAGGCTGACGATATGCGCACTGCTTTGATTGAAGCTGCAGCCGAGTCAGACGAAGCTCTGATGGAAAAATTCTTCGAAAACGGCGACTTGAGCGAGGATGAACTCCTCAATGGTCTGGCTGCCAGTATCATTCAGCGCAATGTTTTCCCGCTCATCTGCGCCAGCTCGAAACACAATATGGGCACCGGCCGACTGCTGGAATTTGTTGCTCAGTTTGGTCCTTCACCGCTTCAGGGTGTTCCCATGAAATCGAAAAGCGGCAAAGAATATCATTACAAAGCTGCGGATCCTTTCTGCGGATTCGTTTTCAAAACCAGCATCGAACAGCATCTGGGCGAAATCAGCTTCTTTAAAATTGCTGCCGGTGAAATCGCCGAAGGTTCTGATGTAATCAACGGAACCAACAGCACCAAGGAACGTATTACCCAGATTTTTGCCGTTGCCGGTAAAAACCGCGAAAAACTCGAAAAAGCTGTCGCCGGCGATATCGTGGCAACCGTAAAACTGAAAAGCACGGGTACCAACGAAACCCTCAACAATCCCAAAAATTCGGACGAGGAAATCGTAGCCATTCAGTACCCGGATCCGAAATACCGCACTGCCATCAAAGCGCAGAACACTGCCGATGAAGAAAAACTGGGCGCTGTTCTCAATGAACTGAAGAAAATCGACCCGACTATTCTGGTTGAATATTCAAAAGAACTGAAACAGATTATTGTCAGCTGTCAGGGCGAAATGCACATGAATGCTGCCAAATGGCATATGGAAACCATCGAAAAAGTTATGGTTGAACTGTATCCGCCAAAAATTCCGTATCGCGAAACCATCACCAAACCTGCCAAAGCCATGTACCGCCACAAAAAACAATCGGGTGGTGCCGGTCAGTTCGGCGAAGTACACATGATGATCGAACCATGGCGCGAAGGTATGAGCTGGACGACCGAATTCCCGGTCCGCGGCAGCGACGAACATCCGCTGGCATGGGGTGGTAAGCTGGTTTTCAACAACTGTATCGTTGGTGGTGCTATCGACGCACGTTTTATGCCGGCCATTCTGAAAGGTATCATGGAAAAAATCGAAGAAGGTCCGCTCACCGGTTCATACGCCCGCGACATCGTGGTTTACGTGTACGACGGTAAGATGCACCCGGTCGATTCAAACGAACTTTCTTTCAAACTGGCTGGACGTCAGGCTTTCAAAGAAGCTTTCAAAAATGCAGGTCCGAAAATTCTTGAACCGATTTACGATGTTGAAGTGATGGTTCCCGCCGATCGTATGGGCGATGTGATGACCGACCTTCAGGGACGTCGTGCTGTGGTAATGGGCATGGACAGCGAAGGAAACTACCAGAAGATTAAAGCCCGCGTTCCGCTGGCTGAAATGAACCGCTATTCAACAGCACTCAGTTCACTCACTTCGGGTAAAGCCACCTACACCATGAAAATGGCCGAATACCAGCAGGTTCCGGCCGATGTTCAGACCACTCTGCTCAAAGCTTACGAAGAGCAGGAAAAAGACGAAGAATAGTTTTTATCAATACCAGAAACACCCTGTCACGGCAGGGTGTTTTTTTAAATAGCAAAGTCATGCTGCGTCATATTGGAATTCATATTCATGACAAAAATGAAATCAACGGATTTTATCGCGAAATTCTGGGATTTCAGGAACTGAACCGTTTCGACCTGAACGATAAAACTGCTCAGAATGTTTTTGGCACCTCAAAACTGATTGAAGTGGTGCGCATGAAACAATTCGAACTCATTATTGAATTGATGGTCTGCCCCGAAGAAAAACCAGGCGGCATGAGCCACATGGCGCTCGAATACTGGAAAGCAGAGAGTGTTCTCGAAAAAGCAAAAGAAAAAGGTTATACGGTTATTGAATTTCAGAAGGACAATGACCGCACAGCCCGCTACATTAAAGACAAAGCGGGAAATATCTTTGAAATAAAAGACATTAATTTCGGTTGATCAATAATTTCATAGACATTTCATGAAACGTCTATGAAATTATTATTACTATCTCTTAATCTTATAAGTCCAGATAGTATCAACGCCCATTTTCAGTTTTGTCAAATATGCCTCATCGCCTTTATCTATTCTTTCAAGAAAGTAAAAAGTAGATGAATCATACCAGTAGACGTCAACGCTTCTTTGCGCCAGACTGTCCATGAGCATCAATCCATTAAAAACCTCATTGGTACTTCTTTTCAGAAACTTTAATTCTATTCCGTTTGAGTGTTCTATACTGCTTCTTTTCTTTGTTTTAAAGTTGTAATTTGTAATAAGGTAGAAAGAACTATCCCTTGATGGATACCAATAATAAGCAGAATCCGAACTATTCAGATTGCCACTGTATCCCCAAAGTTCAAATGCTTTTTCTATAGTTGTGTCAACGATATCGTCGTTTTCAAAACCTGATTCATTCAGCCATTTTACAAATTCGGTATCAAAACTATTATATTCGGTTGGACCCGGCTTTGTATTATTTCCCGAACCATTTTCCTTGAAATCATTATTACATGAAATCAGAATAATCGCAAATGAGAATATGTAGATTAAATGTTTCATGCTTATGTGCCTCAGAAAATTGTAACGGATCTATTTTACATTACACGCCATTAAAAATCCTTCCATTGCGGCCAGGCAATCATCAAATTTTTCGAGGTAGCCCATGTGTCCGCAGTCATCGAGCGACAGCACGAAAGCGCGCTTTGCCATTGCAGCCTGAGCCAGCACCAGATTGTAATCGGCTTTATTATCCTGCTTGCCGATGATGTATAAAACCGGCAGATTGGTATCGGCAATCAGCTCAATGTGTCCCACCCGGGCAGCCATGGCTTTTTGCGATTCAATCAAAGCCTGCTTGCTGATTTTTAAAGCGCGTTGCTGCAACATTTTTATTTCATTGGCGAGTCGCCCGCGGTTTCCTTCGAAAAACAAATCCGGAACAAACATGTTGATAAACGAGTCGCCATGGTCTTTTGCAATGATATCCATCACGCGTTCGCGGTTGGTACGGCCTTCGGCGGTATCGGCGCGCGCGCTGGAATGAAAAAATCCGAAGCCATTCAACCGGTGCTCATTCGAAGCCGCATAACAGGCTGTAACATATCCACCCATGCTGTGACCAATCATGGAAAACCGCTCCAGCTGAAGCCTATCGGCCAATACATCCATCAGCTTCGCCATGATTTCCATGGACAGGTTTTCAATCACATCGCTGTCGCCGTGTCCGGGCAGATCGGGCATAATAACGGTGTATTTTTCTCCCAGCTTTTCGGCCATCGGATACCAGATTTCTTTGGATTCGGTATATCCGTGAATCAGCATCACTGCTGGGCCGGAGCCATGTACAGTGTAGGAGAGTTTTTTATTGTTGAAAGTCAGAAATTGCTCTGTCATGTTGAAAGCGTTTATACAAAGTAATGAAAATAATCGTTACAAACGTTACACGTTATAATCGCTACGCGTTACAGATGATAAGCGTTACAAATACAAGAAGATTAAGGTGAAGTTAAAAAAGCTAAGGGGCTTTCAGGTCTGCGAAGGACTTGTGACGATTGAGCGTTGTGCATTGTGCCATGAACCGCATGCCGCATGCCCTGTGCATTGAGCGTTGTGCGTTACGCGTAGAGACTAGGCCATCGTCGTATAAACCCGCACCACGTCGTCGTCTTCCTCAATCTTTTCGATGAGCTTGTCAACGTCGGCCTGCTCTTCGGGCGAAAGGTGTTTCAACTCGACATTGGGCAGATAGTCGTAATCGGCTTTGGTGATTTCAAAACCTTTTTCTTCAATGGCTTTCTGAAGCGTGCCAAAACTGCTGAAATCGCCATACACCTGAATGCCGTCTTCGTTTTTGAAGATTTCTTCAGCACCAAAATCAATGAGTTCGAGTTCAAGCTCATCAATGTCCTGGCCTGTATCTTTGAAAATGAAAACACACTTTTTATCAAACATAAAGCTTACCGATCCATTGGTGCCCATGCTTCCGTTGTATTTGTTAAAATAGCTGCGGATATTGGCGACCGAACGTGTATTGTTGTCGGTTGCGCAATGTACATACACGGCAATACCATGTGGCGCATATCCTTCGAAAGATACTTCTTTGTAATCGGCTGTATCTTTTTCAGTAGCTTTTTTAATGGCGCGCTCAATGTTATCCTTGGGCATGTTGTCGCTCTTGGCATTCTGAATAATGGCTCTGAGCTTGGTGTTATATTCCGGGCTTGGTCCGCCTTCTTTCACGGCCATGGTAATTTCACGGCCATAACGGGTAAACATTCGGGACATATTGCCCCATCTTTTGAATTTTCTGGCTTTACGATATTCAAACGCGCGTCCCATAGTTCTGATTTTGAGATAAAGTGCAAAATTAAAAAAAAGAATTCCATAATCAGGGAGAATGTATGATTTTTTTCATTCAGCGACATTAGCCATATTTTTCTCTCAAATAAAAGTTCCCTATTTTTGTAATCAATAGTCAACTATGAAAACACTCAAAACGTTGCTGCTTTGCTGTCTGTTACTGCTTTTTGGCACCATTGCCCGCGGACAGCTGCAGCTTGAATCGGCATTAACTTCGGGTCAGAATCAGACCAAGCCGGAAGGATTCCTGAATATGGCTGTTTGTCCTGCTTATGAAATAAACAACTGGACATTGGGTGCTGGAGCTGAACTGGCTATATTGAATCCGCAAAACACCATAATCGATGCCTGGAAGCTCAATGCTGAAAGAAAAATCACACTTAGGAAACACGATTTTAAATTGTACGGCGGATTTTACTACAGGCCGTTTTCGGAATATATGCGCGAATTGAATTTTGTACTAACTTTCAAAACCGAAGCCGGACATTTCAGAGGACTGATCGGAAACAATTCACGCATCTGGCGGCTGAGTGGAAAAGCGCTCGAACAGTGGCCCGAAGCCGACAGCACCGGAACGACCATGAAAAAGGAATGGCGGAATTTTGTATATGACTTTTCCATTTTTCTGAAAAAAACCGGTCAGCCATGGAACATTGGTGTCGGCATCAGCAATACCAATGGATTTATTTTTAATCAGGAAACAACACCGATGCTGTTCGGCCGTTACGAAAATAAACTTTCAGAATCATTGCAATTGTACGCTGAATGCTGGCTGCAACAGGCCGGATTTGCCAATCTGCAGGCTCAATACTATGGATTTTTTGTGAAAGGAGGCCTGATATGGAAAAGTGGAAAATAATATTGTTGTTGTTTTCGCTGGCGCTTACTTCATGTTTTCACGATCTGGACGAAGCCGGCGCCTTTCATTCGAAATATAACGCCAATGAGCGTTTCGAAATTTCCGAACAGTGGAATAATGCACATCCGTTTCAGATAATCATCATGCCGGATTCTGAATATTCGGTGGTGTATTGCGGCGATACACATATTGGCACGTATCAGGAATTTCTTCAGGTAATTAATGCTGCAAAACAGCCTTCAACAGCGGCTTTGGTGGTGGCAGGCGACATTTCGCGCGGACACGTGGAAAGCTACGACACACTTCAAAACCTCATGAATACTGTCGATTCAGTGAAATGGTTTTTTACTCCCGGCAATCACGATTTGTATTTCGGGGGCTGGGACGAGTTCTATCCCCGCTTTGGTGCATCATCTTATTATTTTGTTGTTAGCACACCTGCAGGAAATGATTTGTTTATTATTCTCGACAGTGGCAGTGGAACTCTCGGAAGCAAGCAACTGGACTGGCTTGCAGAAGTTCTTGAATCTTTCCATTCGTCGGTGCGGCACATTACCATTGCCACTCATCTGAATTTTTTCAAGGACGGTTTTGGCCTCACAAGTGGTCTGCCGATGGAAGAAGTGAATGTGATTCTTGATTTATGTGCCCGTTACAATATAGATTATGTCATTGGCGGACACGACCACGGCCGCAATGAATCGGTTTTGGGAAACACCAATTTCATTATCATGGATCAATGTCACGATGAAGAAAGCAATTCGTCTTACCTTGAAGTTTTGTACAAAGAAAATGGCTGCAGTCATGTATTCCATAATATAATTGAACAATAATATTATGCAGGTTGGGCAGCATGCTAAAAAAAATCTTTATATCAAAGGTTAGGATAAGCATATTAGATGTTTTTCTTTCAAATCTGGATTCATCACATCATGTACGAGAACTTGTAAGAATTCTCGATGAGGAAATTAATGCTGTAAGGAGAGAGTTAATGAACCTTGAAAGCGCAGGACTCCTCAAATGTCGCAAGGAGGGCAACAAAAGCGTTTACAGAATCAATAAAGAGTCCCCGTACATATGGGAACTTAGATCAATTTTTTTCAAAGAATCTCCCACTGGTCAAGCTATTCTAGATGTTACAAAAAAGATTGAGGGAATAGAGTTAATAATTCTCACTGATAGCTTTATAAAAAAGAAATATCAAAATCCCACCG
>CAYSCE010000128.1:0-8346 GCA_964429475.1 uncultured Bacteroidaceae bacterium
AATGGAGAAAATATGCTGAATGTTTCAGTATTAAATACAGGCCTTTACATTATCCACGCACAAAATGAAGAACAAATTCTTACGGGAAAATTTCTGAAGGAATAGTTTTTAAAATTCCTTTTTTGACCAATTATCAAGTGGGTTACAAAAAATCGCCTGAAAAGCGTATTTTTGTAATCACAACATGATCCGTCGCGAAGACATATTACGCATTATGGATGCCGTGCGCATCGAAGAAGTCATTGGAGAGTATCTGTCGCTGAAGAAGCGTGGCTCCAACCTGATCGGATTATGTCCGTTCCACAACGAAAAAACACCGTCGTTCAACGTGTCTCCCTCGCTGAATATTTTTAAATGTTTCGGCTGCGGCAAAGCCGGCAACGCGGTTAATTTTCTGATGGAATACGAGCATTACACGTATCCCGAAGCGCTCCGCAAGCTGGCTGCCAAGTTCGGTGTCGACATTGTTGAAGAAGAAGTCGACGACGACTACAAAGAAAAAAAGACCGAAGAAGATCAGGCGTATTTTGTGCATGAATTTGCACATAAATGGTTCGAAAAACAGCTCTGGGAAACGCCCGAAGGCATGTCGGTCGGTTTGAGTTATTTTCACAGTCGTGGTTTGAGCGATGCCATCATTAAAAAATTCGGGCTTGGTTATTCGCCAAACAATTACACTGCTTTTGCCGATCACGCACGCAGCGAAGGATTTGACAAAGACACTCTGACGAAAAACGGCCTCATCAGCGGCGAAAGTGGCAACGACCGTTTCCGCGATCGAATCATATTTCCGATTTACAGCATCAGCGGTCGTGTGATTGCCTTTGGAGGCCGTACCCTGCGCACCGATGCGAAGATTGCCAAATATGTCAACTCGCCCGAGACCCCGATATATCACAAAAGCAATGTCCTGTACGGCATTCATTTAGCCAAAAACAGCATCATCAGCCAGAATGAATGTTATCTGGTGGAAGGCTACATGGATGTGATTGCCATGGTGTCGGCCGGCATCAACAATGTGGTGGCATCGAGCGGCACCAGTCTCACGGCAGACCAGATACGCATGATACGGCGTTACACCACCAATGTGTGTATTCTGTACGACGGTGATCTGGCAGGCATCAAAGCCTCTTTCCGCGCCATCGACATGCTGCTGGCCGAAGGACTCGATGTGCGCGTGGTGCTGTTCCCCGACAAAGAAGATCCGGATTCCTATTCCCGAAAATATTCCGCCAAAGCGCTGATGGATTTTCTGGCGAACAACAAAAAATCGTTTGTGTTGTTCAAGGCCGAAATTATGTTTGCCGAAGCCGGCGATGATCCGCTGCAACGCGCGGGCGCCATGAAGGATATTGTACACAGCATTGCTGAAATCCCGGACGGAATCTCGCGTTCACTGCTGGTGACCGAATGCGCGAAACTCTTCAACATTGAAGAAAAAACGCTGATGTTCGAAATGAACAAAATGCTTCGGGCCAAAGCAAAAAAATTGCTGAAACCCGAAGAAGATCCGGGCATCGACATTGAAGAAGAAGATGTCACCGAAAAACAGCAGCCTGTTTCGGGAAAAGACCGTCAGGAAGAATCGGAGAAAAATCTGCTGCGCATGATTCTGCTGCATGGCGATAAAGTGATGAAATTTCAGATCACCAATGAATTCGGATTGCCCGAAATTCTGGAAAAACGGGTGTCGCAATATATTTTCAGTGAGCTGGATGCCGACGGATTGAAATTCACCCATCCTGGCTATGCACGCATGTATGATGTATGCCATGTACAATCCGAAACTGATGGGGTGAGCAATACAAGCCGCATTCTGAACATGCTCGATCCGAACACCACCAACATTGCAGCCGACATCATGAACTCGGCCTACGACCTGAGTCCCAACTGGCACAAAAAACACGGCATTTTTGTATCCCATGCCGAAAACGACACCAATATTCTGATCAGCGAAGTGGAGAGTGCAATTCTCGAATTCAAGCATCTGGTGCTGATCAGGCGCATGGACGAAATCAGACATGAGCTGCAGAACGAATTATCGGAAGAAGACCAGTTGCTGAAAGTACACGAGTTTCAGATTCTGAAAACCATCGACGTGGAAATTGAAAAGAAAATCCGCCAAAGGGTGATCAGTACTTAATTGAATGGTTATGTCAGAAAATACTATATCAGCCAACACAATCAATCCGCTTGATCAGGAGAAAAAAGCGATGCGCAAACTCATGCGCGAACGCAAAGCAGCGCTGCCGGCCGAAGAAAAAATATTGAAATCGAAACGTATTTTCGAATACATCGAAAGCCAGTCGTGGTTTAAAGAAGCCAAGGTTGTGATGTGTTACTGGAGTCTGCCCGATGAAGTCATTACACATGATTTCTGTCTGAAGTGGATGAAGTCGAAAACACTGTTGCTGCCACGCATGGTGGGCCCCGACATTGTGCCGGTTGTATTCGAAGGCACATTGGTGAAAGAACCCGTTCTGGGCGTTGAAGAACCTCAGGGCGAAGAGTACCGGCAAACTGACATGATAAATGTCATTCTGGTGCCCGGCGTCGCCTTCGATCGCGATGGAAACCGCCTGGGGAGAGGGAAAGCATTCTATGACAAATTTCTGCGATCGACCCACGCACTAAAAGTTGGCGTATGTTTTGAGGAGCAGCTCGCCGAAAAAATTCCCACCGACCATCACGATCTGCCGATGGATAAAGTGGTTTCTTTTTAGTATTTTTGAATTTAAATCCAACCTATGAAAAATTTTGCAGGCTTTTTAGTGCTCATGACCATCTTTGTTTTTTCGGTTCAGGCACAAAATAAAACCAAGATTCAGGGCTCATTTTCGGGCGATGTTACCGCAACCACCATTACGCTGGAAAACTTTCTGAATCCAGGCGCACTCAGCAAAACCGCTACCATCGCCGATAAAAAGTTTTCATTTGAATTCGATATCGACCGCGAAGATATTTTCAAGCTCAAACTGGATGATAAAAACTATCTGGCGCTCGTCATCAAACCCGGCGATAAAATCACACTCACATTAAATCCCGATATGCTGGGCATGAATCCGGCGATTGATGGATCTTCGCAGTCAGCGCGCATTTACAGCATCGAAAACAATATGGCTGCTTTCAAAAAAATGCAGGATAGTCTGAGTACCTTATACAGCACAACTCCCGCTACTGAAGCCGACAAGAAGGCACAGATCGAAAACGAATACAATATGCTTGAAGCACAGAAAAGCATCATTCTTTCGAGTGTTATTTCCGAAAACATCGGCGATCTGGTGAATCTGTTTTTTATTGAACGACTCGAAATTGATCAGTACTATCCGCTGTATGAAAAAGTGGATTCGGCGATTTACGAAAAATACAAATACAACCAGGCCGTTGAAAGTCTGCATAGCAAAATCGTTTCAGGAAAAGCCACTGCCGTTGGATCAGTTGCTCCTGAAATCAAATTGCCGACACCGGAAGGCGAGATGCTGAGTCTGTACAGCATTAAAGGAAAAGTCATTATTATTGATTTCTGGGCATCGTGGTGCCGCCCATGCCGCATGGAAAATCCGAATATGACAAAATTATATGCGGACTTTCATGACAAAGGACTGGAGATTTTTGGTGTGTCGCTCGACAAGGACAAAGCCGCATGGACAAAGGCCATTGCCGATGACAAGCTGATCTGGAAACACGTGAGTGATTTGAAATACTGGCAGAGCGAAGCCGCCAAACTGTATGGTGTTGGATCTATTCCAAGCATGTTTGTACTCGACAGCGAATATAAAATCATTGCCAAGAATCTGCGCGGAGAACAGCTCCGGGCCTTCGTTGCATCGAAACTTAATTAAAGTTCCCCGCGATGCAATCGCGAAGGAACCTTGTTGCCGCGCGATTCAATCGCGCGGCAACAAAGTTATTTAAGCAAGCCTGAAAGCGAGCTCAGGTCGAAGCCTGAATCCTTGTCTGAATCAATCTTTCCGTTGGGTGTGAGCTTATCGATAAACTGCGGCAGAATGCCCGCAAGCTTTTCCGATGCAGTGCCGGTATCAATTCCTGCTTTTTTGGCAATATTCTGAATCATGTCATTGCCTAAAACTTTGCTGATTTGATCGGCCGAAACAGGCAGATTACTGCCTTTGCCTACCCACGAATTTACCACATCGCCCAAACCGTTTTCGCTGAATTTTCCAACGAGGTCTGTCAATCCGGAGCCACCGGTCACTGAGCCTAAAAGATCATCGAGTCCCATAATGAATATTTTTAATTATTTCAAATATACAAAAAATATCCTAGTTGCCGAGCGATTGAATCGCGCGGCAACATATAAAAAATCGCGCGGCAACAATTAAATTTTAATACTCTCCGAAAGCCGCTTAATCGCAGTCTTTCGTCCTTCCTCATCCAGATTGGCGGGCGGACCGTATGGCGTGTTGTTGACATCGACCACATAGATGCGGCCATCGTCGCGGTTGCGCAACACATCTACCTCGCCGAAATCGAGTCCGATGATGCGCGCAAACTCAAGTATTTTCTGCTGCTCATCTGCACTCAGAATTTCATCCGGCTGCTTCAGCAGTACTTTATTTGCCTTTGTTTCGAAACGGCTTTCAGGACTTTTCAGTTTGATATACACAAACGGAATTCCGCCCGCAGCCACGGGTACACGAATGTCTTCGAAAAATCCATCTTCGGTTTTATTGTTGATGACTATCTGATAAATGCAGTTTTCTTCGACTGTATCAACAGGACACTGAACAATTTCGCCGCTGTGTGTGGCGTTCCATTCGCTTTTCAATACAGCGGGGCCATTGTGTACCGAAGGATTGATGCGGGTTTTGAAGCCAAACACTTCATACACAAATTCATCAATGTAGGTCTTCATGATGTTGTTGCAATGCAGATTCAGCACCGGCATTCTTTTCTGAAGGTCGCGCAGTACGGGAAAATCATCGCGCAGCGTGCGGTCCTGCCAGGCAATGGCAACATCGCATTTTTTGCGAGGATTGTTGGTCAGCACCCAGCGATTGTATTTTGCAATTTTAAAAATAATGCTTTTGCTTCCGGGCAACTCAGGATAGGTCAGCACGCGTACAACCCGCCCTGCATGCGCCATCCGCGATTTAAAACCTGCAATACAATATCTGAACTCTTTTCCGAATGCTTCGAAGAAGGAGAGTTTGTCTTTATAATAGTTGTTTAAAACCTTTTTCATCCAATCACCGGAATAGATTCAATCAATGTTTTTGTGTAGGCTTGCTGCGGGTTATGGATGACTGCGCGGGCGGTGCCTGATTCGACAATTTTGCCTTTGTGCATCACCATGATGCGATCGGACATATATCCCACCACATTCATGTCGTGCGAAATGAAAACATAGGTAAGCCCGAATTCATCTTTCAGATCATTGAACAGATTAAGCACCTGCGCCTGCACGCTTACATCGAGGGCCGACACCGATTCGTCGCAGAAAACAATTTCGGGTTTCAGCACCAGTGCGCGCGCAATCACGATGCGTTGCCGCTGACCACCACTGAACTGATGCGGATATTTTTTCAGATCATCGGCGGCAAGTCCTGTTTTTTCCAGAATGTGAACAGCATATTCGAGTCGTTCACGCTTATTCGAAAAAACGCGGTGTTCCTTCATCGGCTCCAGCAGCGCGTCGCGGACTGTGAGCGTTGGTGTGAGCGATGAGTAGGGATCCTGAAACACAATCTGCAGGCGCGTTCGCAGATGCCGCATTTTATTGGATGAAAGTTTTGTCAGATCGATGCCATCGAAAAACACCGAGCCGCTGGTAGGTTTAATCAGTTGCAGCATGGCGCGGATAAGCGTCGATTTTCCGCAGCCTGACTCACCCACCAGACCTAATGTTTCGCCTTTATATAATGAAAGAGAAATATCGTCGTTGGCGCGGAAATAAGCTCCGGCCCCGCTTCTGCTGCGTCTTCCGAGCGCATAATGTACGTGCAGGTTTTCCACACGCATCAGTTCCGTTGTATCTATAGCAGCCGTGCGGATTTTGTTTTCGGTGCTGATTGTTTGCCCCGACATAAAATCGCCCACGGTTGGCAGACGTTCCGGATTGTTGTCCAGACGCGGCCTGCAGGCAATCAAGGCTTTTGTATAGGCGTGTTCAGGCGCAGCAAACACCGATTGCACCGATGCATATTCAACCACTTCGCCTTTGTTCATCACCAGCACCTGATCGGCCACGGTACGCACCAGCGCCAGGTCGTGCGAAATAAACAGCACCGATGTTCCGAATTCGCGCTGCAGATCGCGTATCAGCTGAATGATTTCTTTCTGAACAGTCACATCGAGTGCAGTGGTTGGCTCATCGGCAATGAGAATGCGCGGCTTTGTTGACATAGCCATGGCAATCATCACGCGTTGGCGCTGTCCGCCCGAGAGTTGATGCGGATACGATTCAAATATTTTCTGCGGATCGGGCAGCTTTACTTTTTCGAAGAGGCTGAGGATATGTTTTTTCGCTTCGCGTTTGGTCAGCCGTAGGTGATATCGCAGAGGCTCGGTGGCCTGCTGCCCGCATTTCATACTGGGATTGAGCGAGCTGAGCGGGTCCTGAAAAATCATGGCAATTTCGTTGCCCCGAATTTTATTGAGTTCTTTAATACTGATGGAACGCAGATCAATTATTTTTCCGGACGAAGTTGCGTAATTAATTTTACCTTTTACTTTGATATGCGGAGATTCGGGCAGCAGACCAATAACGGAAAGGGCTGTCATGGATTTCCCCGAGCCGCTTTCGCCCACAACACCCAGTACCTGTGCCGGCTGTAATGACAGCGATACCTTCCGGACTGCTTCGGCAGTACCGAACGAGACAGCCAGGTTATCGATTTCAAGCACAGGATGATTCATGCGTGTACAAAAATAAGAAAGGGCTGCAAGCAGCCCTTAGTATTTTATCCTTTGTTATTTTGTTCCGGTTTGTATTTGAACCAATTGTGGAACCAACGTGTGAGGAAGAATTCACGCTTGTTGTCGTTATAACTTCGCGACTTATGAAGTGCCTGACGCATGGACTTTCTGGTATTTTTGGTCTGCGACTTCATGTGTTGTTTCAGCGCTTTCTGATACAAAACCGTATCATTGCGGGTACGTTTTTTCTTTTCACGCTGAATCTGTCGTTCGCGGTTGCCTGTGTTTGAAGTTTTGCACGACTGTATGGTTGATACAGGAGCAAGCAACAACAACATCAGCACTATGTATTTCAGAATTCTCATGAGTTAAAATCTTCTGATTATTGAACTTCAAAAGGCGAAAGTACAACTTTTTTTCTGATTTGGCGTTAGTGAGAAAATATTTATGAAAAAGTTTTTCACTATCTTTGGTGTACAAATTATAAACGAAACTGGTCGATGAAATATTTTGCCGGAATATTACTGGTGCTTTCTTTTGTGTTTTCTTCCTGCAAAAAGGACGAAAATAAAATGCCCTATGTGTCGGTAAACGTGTACATTGACATCAACAATGCCAATTATAACGACCTGAATGCCATTGGCGGTTATATATATGTAACCGGCGGATATAAAGGATTGATCATTTACCGCGCTTCGTACGAATCGTTTGTGGCCATTGAGCGGGCCTGCCCCTATCATCCGACGACCGACTGCGAGCGGCTGGTGGTAGATACATCGGGGCTGACGGTGTCGGACCCGAAATGCGGATCGCGCTTTCTGATTCTCGATGGCAGCATTGTAAACGGCCCCAGCACCAAACCCGCCGTGACGTATGCCACTACCTTTGATGGCATTTATGTGCATGTGTATAATTAGGGGCCTGCTGAAAAACACGCAACACTCACAACTTCAAATTTTATTCGCCCAAAGCGATAATATAAATGCATGGTTTTTTCATCGCTATTTAAACATACCAACACTTGAGAAACCAAGCTCGATGTACTGGAAATAAAACATTTTACAAACACGCATCGTTATAATAAAGCCACATTTTCTGCGATGAGTGTTTGTTAGCCTGAGGCGCGCCATCTTCTTCGTTGCCTTCGACTCGAAGTATTATTATACATCTTCATCTTGTCGCCTCAAATCTGACGCACCTCAGACTTTTTCAGCAGGTCCTAATTAGAGCCTGTTTATAAATAATTCAATCTATTCCCGCAACGAGCAGAGAATTCTGTTACTTTTGCGCTCGCCATGCTGTACGATTTCAATTTCGGTCAACACCCTGTATTCATGCTTGTTCTGTCAGGCATGCTGGTGTTGTCGTTTCTTATTTACCTTTTTTATTATCTGGTTTTTTTCCGCAAACTGGCGCGAAAAAAAAATACAAAGGCCGAACAGGCAGTAGCGCCGTCGTTTACCGTTT
>CAYSCE010000129.1:0-8327 GCA_964429475.1 uncultured Bacteroidaceae bacterium
GAAATACTGAATCAGAAACTCAGCGCGCGCGGAACTGCCGATAAAACCGAAGCCATTTCAAAACTCTGCGGTTTTATTCATCGCAGATTCATGTAGAAAAAAACTTGAGATGAAAAAACTGTTGTTTGTTTGTTTGCTGATAAGCGCTGTTACGGCTGTCGGTCAGGATACAGCCTATGTTCGTTCGGTGATGATGAAGCTCGGTTCGCCCGCTTTTTCGGGCCGCGGTTATGTGCATGGCGGTATTGATTCAGCAGCCCGCTTTATTGGAAACGAATTTGACCGGCTTGGTCTGAAACCATTGACTGATACTTATTTTCAGCCATTTGAAATTCCGGTAAACAACTTCACTTCGCTGGAACTTTCCATCGACGGGAAAAAGCTGACGCCCGGATCCGGATTTATACTGAATGCCCACAGTGGAAGTGTCAGCGGCGATTTCAAAGCCATTACCGTCAACGAAAAAATCAGGAGCAACACCAAAAAACTGAATAAAATTATCCCGAAAATCAAGGACAGAATTCTGATTTTAAACCGCTACGAAACCAAGGATAAATCAGCGCTTCAGTGGTATGATTTTGTTTCGCTGGCCAATCCATATAAAGCGGCCGGTATTGTTGTTCTCGATTCCGGAAATCTGACCTACAGCGTTGCTTTATACGACAACCCATTCGATCATTTCACTGCGCAGGTAGCTCCACAAGCGTTTCCTGCAGTGGCGCCCAAAACAGTCAGCTGCAATATCCGCAGCGAATTCCAGGCCGATTACAAGGTAAACAATGTGATTGCATACCTTCAGGGGCAGCAGGAAGCCGACAGTTTTATTGTCATTACGGCGCATTACGATCACGTTGGAATGCTGGGCGACGCCTTGTATCCGGGCGGCAACGACAATGCATCGGGCGTGGCCATGATGCTCGACCTGGCCCGTCATCTGAAAAGCCAGTCATTCCGTCCAAAATATTCCATCCTTTTTATTGCGTTGGCATCGGAAGAAGCCGGTTTGCTGGGCAGCACCTGGTTTGCAGAACATCCGATGGTTGATCTGAAAAAAATCAAATTCCTTCTGAACCTCGATATGGTTGGCACGGGATCGACCGGAATAACTGTTGTAAATGGCACTGTGTTTAAAGATGCTTTCAAAAAATTATCTGATCTGAATACATCAAATTCATTTATCGCCCAGGTAAAAGAGCGCGGCGAATCGTGCAACAGCGACCATTGTCCATTCTATGAAAAAGGCGTTCCTTCGTTTTTTATTTATACCACAGGCTCCGAATATCGCGAATACCACAGTCTGAACGATCGTCCTGAAAATGTTCCGTTAACCGCTTATTCAGGCCTTTTCAAACTGATTGAAACATTTATGTATTCATTTTAATGTGCCTTCATGAAAACAACCTGTCTGTTTCTGATGTCGGTTTTAATGAGTCTGGGAGCCATTTCGCAGAAAGCGGATTCGTTGTTTGAAGCCAGTGCCGGAACCGATGTAGTGAGCTCGTTTGTATGGCGTGGCATACGATACACGGCATCGCCGGCAGTACAGCCATGGATGGATGTTTCGGCCGGAAACTTTACAGTTGGGGCCTGGTCTTCGCTGCATTTTGCCGAAGACTGGAATGAAATAGATCTGAATCTGGGATATGAAAACGATTTTCTAATGGCCGGTATTACCGACTATTACACCTCGATAAATTATCTGCCCGATGATTATTTCGATTATCATGCAGCCAGCACTGCGCATTTGGTTGAATTGTATGCCGGATTCCCCGGCTCGGAGAAAATTCCGTTTCGTTTTTTGCTGGCGACAACGGTTTTCGGCGATTACAAAACCAATGATGATGCATATTTCAGCACGTTTATGGAACTTTTATATTTATTTTCATTACAAAAATATGATGCTGAATTGCGACTCGGTTTTACGCCTGCCGAAGGCATATATGCAGATGGAGCTAACGTTTGCGAAGCCGCTTTCCGTATGGATCGGGCTGTGGAACTGCAGCAAAATGTTGAGCTGAATTTATTTTCCGAAATAACGTTAAACCCCGTCACCAAAGGATTGTATCTGGTTGGTGGCCTTGGAATACAATTCTGATATGGGAAAACTGATTCTTGTTCCGGTGCCGATTGGCAACACAGGCGATATCACGCAAAGGGCGCTCGATTGTCTGCAAAAAGCCGATGTCATTTATTGCGAAGACACGCGAAATTCACACCGGCTGCTGGACATGTTTGGTATTGCCGGTAAAAAACTGGTTGCCTATCATCAGAACAACGAACATTCGTTTACACCACAGGTGGTGCGGTTTATCAGTACCTGCGAAATGGCCGCACTGGTCACCGATGCCGGCACGCCGGGCATCAGCGACCCGGGTTTCATGCTGGTGCGGGCCTGCATTGAAAACAATATTGATGTTGAAGTACTGCCGGGTGCAACAGCATTTGTGCCAGCGCTGGCCGCTTCAGGACTGCCTTGCGACCGTTTTTACTTTGAGGGATTTCTTCCTTTGAAAAAAGGCCGGCAGAAACAACTGGAATGGATTTCAAAACTCCCGGTCACAACCGTGTTGTACGAAGGTCCGCACCGATTGCTGAAATTGCTCGAAGAGCTGAACACCTATTGTGGTCCCGACCGCCGCATCTGCGTTTGCCGCGAGTTGAGCAAAATGCATGAAGAATACGTCAGAGGAACTGTTACTGAAGTAAAATATATTTTTGAGCAGCGCGAAAGCATAAAGGGCGAAATCGTTGTAGTAGTGAGCAGTGAACAGTGAGCGGTGACTGGTGAACTGGTTAATAGTTAACGGTTATTTGTTAACGGTTATTTGTTAACGGTTATTCGTATTGGAAAGCTGATGGCTGATGGCTGAATGCTTGCAGAAATAGTCTTTCCACTCGTGAAACCTTGTGCCCTTTGCATTGTGCTTTGTGCCCTACGGCAGGCTGTTATATGTTACATAATCATCGTAGTTCCACGATTTCCAGCTGGCTTCTTCGTAACGGGTTTTGAATCGAATGGTACGCTCGTCCATGTCTCGCCAGGAAATATTAATATCAAACATCTGGAAAAAACCTTCATTATTGGTAAAAAAGTCAGATTCAGCCATTTGTTTCTGATAGACTTCATGCATGACAGGCAGCGCATTATCGTTTAATGCCGTCAGATATTCCGTGTCAATTTCCTTGCTGTTTTGCGTATTATATCTTGCAATAAACAAATCCCAGTTAACCGTTCCGAGCAATAATATTACAGTAAAAAAGGCCCAGCCGTTTGTACGGATCAGGAACCACAGCGAACGCTTTGCATAAACTTTCAAAACAGTTGTCGCCAGGCCAAAGCCGGTCAGAATGAGCCACACATACACACCAATTCTGGAGTAAGTGAGCGAATACTCATCGATATAAATAGCATTGCGGAAAGCGGTAGAACCAAGCATAATCAGATTCTGAACAAGCCAGATCACAGCCAGCAGCCGCACAGAAGCAGATTTTTCGTAAAAATTCAACGATCCGCGGAAGAAATACATGACAATAAAAATGACAAAAATGACACTGATAATCAAGGTAGCAACGCCTTTATGCAGATAGTCAGCATATGTTACATCGGTAGGCAGATTGCCGCCGTTGGCCATGAATGAAATGTCAAGCACATTAAGCAGAAGCAACATCAGATTGAGTAAGGCCAGAAAAATGGTCACAATCATTGCTTCGGAAGAAATATGCATTTTAAAGCCAAGCAAAGAACTTTCGGTAGAGCTGTTTTCTTCGGGATTGAGTTTTGAAGGAGCTTCCGAGTCTTTTTTGTATAGGTTTTCATTATAGCGGATAAAGAAAAATCCATACATAAGTAAAAAGCCTAAAAAGGAAACTCCCATCCATCTCACTGAAATAAAATCAAGGTTGATATCATCGGTGAATTCCCGGAAAACCGGATTAGCCTTCCGATACAGCGCCATAAAAACCACCAGGACTGCAAAGCCGACTATGGCAATCACAATTTTGGCAGCGGGTTCCATATGTTTTTTTTCAGATTTTTCTTCCGGCTGTTCGCGCGGGCTCTTGGGTTCTGCCAGGTCCACAATAAAATAAACAAAAGAAGAAATGTACGAATAGAACGACATGATTGTCGCCGGGAAAAACGATGTTTTTGGGATAATGGAATGGCAGGCCAGCACCGACAAAGCAACAATATTGGCAGCTATGGATGTGCCTGTGCCGTGCCATGCAACAAAAAAGCCGGAGAGCAGACTCAGAAATGCAAACAGGACCCAGCGGAAACTACGTATGCGTTCCACATTGTCAAAAAGCAGAATTAGAACCAAAGCCAGAGAAAACAGCGCAAAATTGATACCTGCCCGTTGTTCGTAAAAGAAAAAACTAAACAGCAGCGTGGAAATTGAGATAATGAGCACATTGCGTTTCATAGAGTCGGTTTTTGATATTAAACGCAATTTGCAATAAAAAATGATGTGAAATGAAATATTTCAGCTTTTTAAACAAAAAAAAAGCTGCCCGAAGGCAGCTTGATTCATTCAGCAAGCTTATTGCAGCTTTGTAATATCGGGAATTTCCATGTTGGCATATTCTCCGCTGGCCAGTTTGTTTTTTACTTTGTGGAAGCTATCCAGCGTATATTCTACATCTTCCATGGAGTGTGCTGCAGTAGGAATAATGCGCAGCAACAGCTGTCCTTTCGGGATTACCGGATATGTAACTCCTGAACAGAAAATATTGTAATTTTCACGGATATCAAGAATAATATTCGTGGCTTCGTTAACACCACCTTTAATGTAAATAGGTGTCACGGGCGATTTGGTCTGACCAAGATCAAAGCCATCGGCACGGAAACCATCCTGAATAGCATGAACAATTTTCCAGAGTTTTTCGCGGAGTTCAGGCTGGGTTCTGACCAGTTCGAGGCGTTTGAGGGCCCCGATCACCATTGGCATCGGGAGAGATTTTGCATAAATCTGCGAACGCATATTGTAGCGCAGGAAATTAATCACCTGTTTCGGACCGGCAATAAAACCACCAATGCCGGCCATCGATTTGGCAAAAGTACCGAAATAAAGATCCACCTGATCGCGAACGCCAAAATGAGCATCAGTACCTGAACCATCGGGCCCCATGGTGCCAAAACCATGAGCATCGTCAATCAGGAAGCGGAATTTGTATTTTTTCTTCAGATCGGAAATACCTTTCAGATCACCCAGATCGGCTGTCATTCCATACACGCCTTCGGTAATCACCAGAATACCACCGCCGGTTTCGGCTGTAATTTTCTCGGCATGTTGCAGCTGTTTTTCAAGACTGGCCATATCGTTGTGCGCATACACAAAGCGTTTTCCGATGTGGAGACGCATTCCGTCGATGATACAGGCATGAGCTTCGGCATCGTACACAATAACATCCTTACGGTCTACCAGGTTGTCAATAATGCTAACCATTCCCTGATATCCAAAATTCAGCAGGAAAGAATCTTCACGGCCAACAAATGCAGCCAGTTCCTGTTCAAGTTGTTCGTGATATTTGGTTTGACCAGACATCATCCGGGCTCCCATCGGATAAGCCATTCCAAATTTGGCAGCAGCTTCTGCATCCGCTTTCCGTACTTCGGGGTGATTGGCCAGACCCAGATAGTTGTTGAGACTCCATACAAGCTTTTCTTTGCCGTTAAACATCATTCTGGGGCCAATTTCTCCTTCAAGTTTCGGGAACATGAAATATCCGTGTGCATATTTATAATAAGCACCCAGTGACGTTTTTTCAATGTTCAGTTTTTCAAAAATATCCACGGTACAATGATTTAAAAATTTCTGCAAAGGTAACAATAATGCATTGAATATCTAAGCATAGAATCTGGCAAAATTCTCTTAAAATAGAAATAGATAAGTTCGCGCATTTCACTCATAACATGTACGAAAATGCAACAATACAAAGATAAAACACCGTTTTAAGTACATAAAATGATTTTCAACAACCCGTTAAATTGTCTATATTTGCCTAAAATAGAATGTCATGACGACAGAACTGAGCAAAATGAAAAAACTGGCCAGACTGCTTGAAGCAAAGGCCAATCTGAAACAGGATATTTATGCCAATACGCTGAATGCGCTGAATCTGCTGAAGGCGGAATCAGAATACATAGTTAAGGACTTGCGCAACAATATGGCCAACCGCAAAAGGGTCATTCCGCTTGAATTTACCAACCGGGGTGAATTTGAATTTGAACTGAAATTTGCCGGTGATGTGCTGATTTTTTTCATGCACAGCAATGTGTTTGACCTGGGTTCGCAGCACGAACTTATGCGCACCCATTACCTCCGCAGCGACGATGACCGCCGTTATTGCGGTATTATACATATTTATAATTTCCTGTCCGACTCATTTAAATATCAGCGTATGAATGACTCGGGTGTGTTGATCGGCCGCATCTTTATTAATAAGGATAATCACTTTTTTATCGAAGGACGGCGCGAAATGAACCAGGTCAGTATCAGTTTTGAAAACGACCGCATCAGTGCTTCCAAAATCAGGCAGATACTCATGGCTTCGTTGCTGTATACCATTAATTTTGATCTGGCCTCCCCACCCTTCGAGGCTGTTCAGGAAGTAAATGTGATGGATTTTGAAAGTGCTGTTGATCAGATGCAACTTAAAACCAGTAAAAAGCTGGGATTCAGGTTTCAGGCAGAAGAACATGGAATTTTTTAATTTTTTTTGCAAGAAAGTTTTGTGGATTAAAAAAAATATGTAATTTTGCAGTCCCAAAACAAACGGTCCGTTCGTCTAGCTGGCCTAGGACGCTAGGTTTTCATCCTAGAAATCAGGGGTTCGAATCCCCTACGGACTACAAAAAAATAATCAGGTTATGGCAAACCATAAGTCGTCATTGAAGAGAATTCGCAGCAACAACAGCAAAAGAGTGTACAATCGTTACTACAGCAAAACCATGCGTAATGCTATCCGTACATTCAGAGCACTGACCGAAAAAACCGATGCTGCCCAGAAACTGAGTACGGTAATTTCTCTCATTGACAAAAACGCTAAAAGAGGCATTATTCACAAGAATAAAGCAGCTAACCTGAAATCAAAGCTGACCAAAAAAGTAAACGCTTTGTAATTGGGAAATTATACTGAACCCGCCCTTCGAGGCGGGTTTTTTATTTTCTGGTTTGTCATATACTGTTATCGGCATCAGATAATTAAAGCCGATATCAATAAAAATTTGTACGTTTGTATATAAACTCAATGCATCATGAAAATTATGCTGAATGAAATGGGCATGCTGGGAACCACCGAAATTATTGTCATTGTTCTGGTGGTTCTGCTGTTGTTTGGTGGAAAGAAAATTCCCGAGCTCATGCGTGGCCTGGGCCGTGGTGTGCGCGAATTCAAAGATGCCTCGCGTGGCGTAAACGAAGAAGACCAGAAAAAAAACGACTGACACCCGCTTTCGGATGGAAGACGAAGAACTCAGCTTCTGGGATCATTTGCACGAGCTGCGTACTTATCTCATCCGCAGTGTTATTGTTTTTGTTGTTTTTTTTATCGCAGCCTTTTCTTTTCGCGAAATCCTTTTTGATCAGTTTCTGCTGCGACTACTCGATCACGACTTCATAACCTACCAGTGGTTCATAAAATTCGCTTCTCTAGTTGGAATCAGCGACGCCGGCAAAATTGTCCTTGACTTCAATCTGATCAATATAAAACTGGCAGGACAATTCACCGCCCACATATCTATTTCGGCGCTGGCAGCGGGAATACTTACTCTTCCCTTTCTGGTTTTTCAATTGTGGCTTTTTATTAAACCGGCACTTTACGAAACCGAACGAAAACTCATTGCGCGCAATGCCATCGTGATTGTGCTGCTGTTTCTTTTGGGTTGTGCTTTTGCATATTTTATAATTACACCACTCAGCGTACTGTTTCTTGGCAATTATCAGGTCAGCGAAAAAGTTCAAAACACTATTGCACTCAGTTCGTATATGAGCGTTTTCAACAGTACGCTTTTTCTGACAGGACTGCTGTTTGAATTACCGGTATTATTGATTGTACTTAGCCGAATTGGCATTGTCAGCGCTGCTTCATTAAAAAAATACCGCAAACATGCAATTGTTGCAGGACTGATTCTGTCAGCCATTATTACACCGACGACCGACCCGTTTACGATGACCATTGTGGCAATTCCACTATATTTGCTTTTTGAATTCAGTATTTTGACTGTAGCCGCAAAAGAACGCAGACATGGCAAAAATAAAACTTGATATTGTTCCGTATGCCGAAATAGGTGTTATAGCTGTATGTGCACCCATGCGCGACTACCG
>CAYSCE010000130.1:0-8316 GCA_964429475.1 uncultured Bacteroidaceae bacterium
GTTACTGCAAGCGATAATGCCATCTGTTTTGGCGACCCGACAACAATATCCGTTTCTTCGAATTTGCCCGCCACCACTTATCTCTGGAGCACCGGAGCTACGACTGCTTCGATTACGGTTAGTCCGGCAAGTACTACAACCTATATTATAACAGGCACTGCAGCAAACGGCTGTACAGGAACTGCCAGCATTCAGATTGTGGTCAATCCGCTGCCGGTCATCACAGCTGCAGCTTCGGATGCCAACATCTGTGTGGGGGAAAACTCAACACTGACGGCCACCAGCGACATTGCAGGAAGTACTTTTGCATGGAGCAACGGCGGAAACACAGCTTCAATCACGGTTTCACCTGTTACCACAACAACCTATAATGTTACCGTTACCAGCCCTGAAGGTTGTGTAACGACCGGTGCAGTTACCGTTACCGTTTTCCCGAACCCTGTTCTGACGATCAATACAAGCAATGATGCCATCTGCTTTGGTAACCCGGCAACATTATCCGTTTCTTCGAATTTGCCCGCCACAAGCTATTTGTGGAGTACAGGAGCAACCACTGCTTCGATTACGGTTAGTCCGGCAAGCACTACAACTTATATTGTTACAGGCACTGCTGCCAACGGCTGTACAGGCACTGCCAGCATTCAGATTGTGGTCAATCCGCTGCCGGTCATCACAGCAGCCGCATCGGATGCCAACATCTGTGTGGGTGAAAGCTCGACACTGACGGCCACCAGCGACATTGCAGGAAGTACCTTTGCATGGAGCAATGGCGGAAACACAGCTTCAATCACGGTTTCACCTGTTACCACAGCAACCTATAATGTCACTGTTACCAGCCCTGAAGGCTGTGTTACTACAGGTGCTGTTACTGTTACTGTATTCCCGAATCCTGTTGTGACAATAGCTGCATCAGCAACAACCCTTTGCGATGGAGCTTCGGCAACACTGACCGTTTCATCGAACCTGCCAGGAACCACCTATTCATGGAGCAATGGTTCAGCCAATGCTTCCATTACCATCGGGCCCAATACAACGACCACGTACACTGTTACTGGCACTTCAGCCAATGGCTGTACCGGAACGGCATCTGTTCAGATTGTGGTTAATCCGCTGCCGGTAATAACACTCAACGCGACAGACAACGAAATCTGTGATGGAGCCAGCGTGGTTCTGACAGCTACTTCTGACATTGCAGGTTCTGACTTCCTCTGGAGCCCAACGGCAACCACATCTCAGATTACCGTTACTCCTACCGTTACCACTACTTATTATCTGACGGTAACATCTCCACAGGGCTGTACTTCTACAGCAAACACTACCATTGTGGTTAATCCGAATCCGGTTCCTGTCATTGTTCCGTCATCATCGGCCATTTGTCTTGGATCAGTAGCAACGCTGGATTGCAACACCAATATTGCTGTCAGTACGTATCTCTGGAATACGGCTGAAACAAATCCATCGATTTTTGTATCGCCGGCAACAAACACCACCTACCAGGTGACGGTAACCACTGCTGCCGGATGTACCGGTACTGCCTCAGTCATTATTCAGGTAAATCCTTTGCCAACTGTAAACATCAGTGCATCAACCAATGCAATTTGTCTGGGAGGATCTGTTACAATGACCACTTCAAGCGACCACCCGGGTACCAGCTATGTATGGAGTACCGGACAATCGGGAAGCAATATCACTGTGAGTCCTTCAGCCACAACCACCTACACCATAACAGGAACTGATATGAACGGATGTACCGATGAGGCAACGTTCACCATCATTGTAAATCCGCTGCCTGTTATTGGTATAACAAGTACGCAGAATGAAATCTGTCTGGGCTCTGATGCTATTCTGACCGCGAGCAGCAGCAATCCAAACACGCACTACACCTGGAACACCGGCACAATAGCCCCCTTTATCATTGTTTTACCGGCAACCAACACGACTTATAGTGTTACGGGAACCGATGGCAACGGATGTACCGGTAGCAGTACTATATTAATCACTGTTTATCCGAATCCGACCGTTTCCATTAGTCCCAACAACCTGACGATTTGTCCGGGTGATACTGCAACAATGTATGCTTCTTCGTCCACAGCCATTTCGTATAAATGGAACACCACCGAAACCACTTCTTCCATTTCGGTATGGCCGTCGCAAACAACCACCTATACTGTAACAGGTGTCAATTCATATGGATGTACTGGCACTGCAACAGCAACAGTCGTTGTGCGTGAGGTACCGGTAATTACTGTGAATCATTCCAACCCGAACATATGTTATGGTGATTCCATTGTGCTGATTGCAGCCGGCGCTGTTTTATATGACTGGACTCCCGGCTACGGGCTGAACACCAATGTTGGCCCTATTGTCGTCGCCTCTCCGGATTCGACAACCAGCTATATTGTAGCAGGTGTTGACCTGTATGGATGTCTGGGCACCAACACAGTCACTGTCACCGTGAATCCAACACCTACAGTTGATTTTACAGCCGACGAAACTGAAATTTGTATGGCCACTGTTGTACACTTCTCCGGACAGGCAACGCCCGCCATTCAATCGTGGGTGTGGGATTTTGGCGATCCGGCTTCGGGAACCAGTAATGCATCGTCGCAGCAAAATCCAATGCATGCCTTCTTTGAAACAGGGACCTACACCATTGGGCTGACAGTAACCACAACAGCAGGATGTAAAAACACATTGCAAAAACCAGCCTTCATTACTGTTCACCCAAATCCGATTGCCAGTTTTGTTCGCACCCCTGATATTACTACATTGGCTTATCCAACGATTGAGTTTTACGATCAGTCGCTCGGTGCAGTGAAACGTCTCTGGAATTTCGATGATCCTGGCAGCGGACTTGCCAACAACAGCCTGCAGAAAGAACCAACCCACACCTACAGTGCCGAAGGAGAATACTGGCCGGTATTGTTTGTCGAAAACGAATGGGGTTGTGTTGACTCGGTAACCAACCGGATTATCATCAATCCTACCTGGGAAGAGTACATTCCAACAGCTTTCTCTCCCAATGGCGATGGACATAATGATTTCTTCAGGCCCATGGGATTCAATATTGATTTCACCGAATACTCCATGTACATTTATGATCGCTGGGGTAAAGAAATTTTCGATACACACGATATTGAAGTCGGTTGGGATGGCAGAGTCAACGGTCAGGGAGAAATTGTTCAACAGGATGTATATGTATATTTAATCATACTCAAAGATGTTAATGGTCTTGAACACCAGTTTATCGGACACGTAACCGTTGTCAAGTAAACCTGTTCATTACATGGCTCAAAACCCTCCTGCCCGGGAGGGTTTTTTTATGAATCATGAACCTGTCTGCAACAGGCAGGCAAGGAACATCGAACACCGAAGGAAGAAGTAAAGGCTGAACCTGTCTGCCGGTAAAACGGTAACAAGCAGTCAGGCAGGCAAGGAATCCACAACGACAGACAGATTACTCACTATCCAAACACTTCAGACTTAGACATTCTGAAGGCAGCAGGTCTTGAATATTTCAATTCAGAAATGACCGGTTCAGGATTTCAGAAACGCGTTTACTGTTTCGGTTGCCTCGCTAACAGCGCGATCGAGCTGATCGTTGACAATGACAACATCAAATTGCGGCGCAAAACCCAATTCGAATTTTGCACGATCAAGTCTTTTCTGAATGGCTTCTTCCGATTCTGTATGCCTGAATCTGAGCCGTTCTTCAAGAATTTCAAAAGTCGGTGGCTGAATAAAAACCGACAAAGCATGAATGCCGAAGATTGATTTAAGATGAACCCCACCTTTTACATCCACATCGAAAATGATGGCTTTCCCTTCGTCCCAAACGCGCTCTAATTCTGATTTTAAGGTACCATAGAAAAGTCCGTTGTACACTTCTTCCCATTCAACGAATTCATTGTTTTCAACTTTTTTACTGAATTCATCGGCTGAAAAAAAATAATAGTCAACACCGTTTTTTTCGTTGGCGCGAGGGGCGCGACTGGTGGCAGAAATGGAGAATCCAAGCGGCATTCCTGCATCAATAAGTCTATGCACAATGGTGGTTTTACCGGCTCCGCTGGGTGCTGAAAAAATGATTGCCTTTCGCATCTTATAAAATATTGGCCAGTTGTTCCTTGATTTTCTCCAGCTCGTCTTTCAGCACCACCACACGTTTCTGGATTTCAAAGAAATTACTTTTATTTCCAAGAGTATTAATTTCGCGTCCCATTTCCTGCGCAATAAAACCCAGTTTTTTTCCGGTAGGTTCACCATCATCCACACCCAATGTGGTACGGAAATAATTGATATGATTGGCCAGACGCACTTTTTCTTCGGTGATATCCATTTTGTCGATGTAATAAAACAGCTCCTGTTCGAGTCTGTTTTCATCGGCTTTTGTTTCAAGCTGAGCTTGCTGAAGTTCTTTAACCAATCGTTCACGCACCTGTACTTTCCGCTCCGGATCGAGCTTTTCGATTTCAGGCAACATATTTTCAATCACATCCAGATGCTTAAGCATATCTGCTGCGAGTACTTTTCCTTCGGTAATTCTGAATGCATCGGTTTCTTCGCAGGCCTTTTGTACCAACGCAAACAAAGCATTCCACTCTTCATCTTCAACAACGGGATTTCCATAACCAACGACTTCGGGCAAACGAATAAGAATCTCCATCCAGTTATCAGGTTTCTGAATGCCGATCTGATCCGACAATGAACAGAGTTCATGATAATATTTTTCAGCCAGCAGATGATTGACGCTGGCATCGGCATTGGTCTGATCTTCGATGATGACATTAATATCAATTTTACCGCGCACCAGAATTTTTGCTGCAATATCGCGGATCTGATTTTCACGTTCGCGATAACGGAAAGGTGTTTTTACCGATAAATCGAGTTGTTTATTGTTTAGTGTGCGAATCATTACGGCCACGGTGGATGTTCCAACGGGCGCATGAACTCTGCCAAATCCGGTCATTGATCGTAGCATGGTTAAGTATTTTACTTTTTATTTTTTTCGAGCAGATTTTTTATGCTGTTGAGTTTCATCAAGGCCTCAACAGGCGTCAAAGTATTGACATCGGTATTGAGAATTTCGTCGCGCAGATTTTCCAGTAAGGGATCATCGAGCTGAATAAGGCTGAGCTGAAATGGTTGTGATGCTGTTTTGGTTTTACCGCTTTCGCCCACTGAAATATCGGAGCCATGTTCTTTTTCGAGACGCGCCAGAATTTCCTCAGCGCGGCCGATGATGGTTCGCGGTACGCCCGCCATGCGTGCCACATGAATACCAAAACTGTGTTCGGTTCCACCCGGCGTAAGCTTTCGGATAAACACAATGGCGTTGTTGCTTTCACGGACAGAAATATGAAAATTACGTACCCGCGGAAGATAGGTGGCAATTTCATTCAGCTCGTGATAGTGTGTCGCAAACAGCGTTCTGGCATGATACAGCGCATGATTGTGCAGATATTCGGTAATGGACCACGCAATAGAAATTCCGTCGTAGGTAGATGTGCCGCGACCGATTTCATCGAGCAGAATAAGGCTGCGTGCCGACAAATTGTTGAGGATACTGGCGGTTTCATTCATTTCAACCATGAAGGTTGATTCGCCCGAAGTAAGATTATCGGACGCACCGACCCGTGTAAATATTTTATCTACCAGACCAATTTCGGCCGATGTTGCAGGGACATAACTTCCGCATTGGGCCATCAGGACAATCAGTGCAGTTTGCCGCAGCAGGGCCGATTTTCCGGCCATATTGGGTCCGGTGAGAATTATAATCTGCTGATCATCGCTGTCGAGCAGCACATCGTTTTCGACATAGCTTTCGCCAGGCGGCAACATGGATTCAATCACCGGATGACGTCCGCCTTTAATATCCAAAACCAGATTATCGCTTAACACCGGGCGGCAGTAATTATTTTCAGCAGCAATCAGTGCAAAGGAAAGAAACACATCGAGTGTGGCCAGCAGAGCGGCATTTGTTTGTAATGAACGTGTGTATGCAATGGCTTTTTCAATCAGTTCAGCATATAATTGCTGTTCGATGCGCAGAATTTTTTCTTCAGCGCCAAGTATTTTTTCTTCGTAACTCTTCAGCTCCGGAGTAATGTAGCGCTCGGCATTGGCCAGGGTTTGTTTGCGGATCCATTCTTCGGGAACTTTATCCTTATGGGTGTTGGTCACTTCGAGATAATAACCAAACACGTTGTTGAAGCCAATTTTCAGTGAGGTAATGCCAGTCCGGAGTGCTTCGTTCTGTTGAATGCCGGCCAGAAAATTTTTACTGTCGGTGCTCAGCAAACGCAGTTCATCAAGTTCAGTGTTGACGCCATCGCTGATTACGCCCCCTTTGACAATGAGTGTTGCCGCATCGTGCCGGATATAATGTCTGATGAGGTCTGCAAGCTCACCGAGCGGATGGATCTGAGATGTAATTTTTTTCAGGGCAGCGGCCTCATCGGGAATCAGTGAACAAAGTTCATTTGTCCGGATGACAGAATCGGCCAGTGCAAGGAATTCGCGCGGGTTGATTTTTCCCACTGCCAGTTTTCCGCAAAGTCGCTCCAGATCGCAAATTTCGGTGAGTTTTTGCTGAACCTGATATGCCAGATCACGATCATTAAAAAAGCAGGTAACCGCATCGAGACGATCTTCAATTTTGGATTTACTCAGCAAAGGCAGCAACAGCCAGCGCTGCAGCAAACGAGCTCCCATAGGCGAAGAAGTACGGTCGATGGTTTTCAGCAAAGTTTTTCCGCGTTCATTGAATGACTGAACCAATTCGAGATTGCGGATTGTAAAGCGGTCGAGCCAGACAAAATCATCGTTATCGATGCGGGACAGCGATTGAATGTGAGCTGTTCCTGCATCCTGACGGGTTTCGTTTATATAATGAACACAGGCACCGGCGGCAATCACCGCATGATCGAGATGGTCGACACCAAAACCTTTCAGATTTTCAGTTGCAAATTGCCTCAACAGCATATCCTGCGCATATTGAAGCGAAAACACCCATTCATCGAAAGCCAGCACATTGAAAGGACCGAAAGTATCGAGAAAATTCTGTTTCTGCGATTTTTTCACCAGCACTTCGGCCGGCTGCATATTTTGCAATAAGCGGGCAATGAAACCATCGGCGCCTTCGGCGACAAAAAATTCGCCGGTCGACACATCAATAAAGGCAACTCCGGTAACCGGCGGATTCAGAAACACAGCCGCCAGAAAATTATTGGATTTGCGATCAAGAACATTATCAGAAAAAGCAACTCCGGGTGTGACCAGTTCGGTTATACCTCTTTTAACAATTTTCTTGGTCAGCTTGGGGTCTTCGAGTTGCTCGCAAACGGCTACACGTTGTCCGGCACGGACGAGTTTGGGCAGATAATTTTCGAGGGCATGATGCGGAAAACCGGCCAGTTCGATATGCGAAGCGGCACCATTGGCTCGTTTGGTGAGGGTAATACCCAATATTGCGGAGGCTCGTACAGCATCTTCGCCAAAGGTTTCAAAAAAGTCGCCTACCCTGAACAACAGAATTGCATCGGGGTATTTGGTTTTAATTTCATTGTATTGCCTCATCAGAGGCGTTTCGACAACAGATCCGGCACTCACATCTTTCAGCTTTGCAACAAAAATAGGAATTTCTTTCTTACCAATGTTTGTATTTTTGCTTTCTCATTCATTCCATGAATTCTATGAAGAAAAGTATGTCGGAGCTTGGGCGTTTGACCCGGGAGGATTATGAAGCTGTGTCGAAACTGCCGCTGGTGATGGTTCTGGATAACATCCGGAGTCAGCACAATGTGGGATCGGTTTTCCGCACCTCAGATGCATTTCGGGTAGCCAGTGTCTGTTTATGTGGCATTACAGCTACGCCGCCGAACAAAGAGATTCAGAAATCGGCATTGGGAGCAACGGACACTGTTTCCTGGAAATATTATGAGAGCACGTTGGATGCATTGGCTGAGCTGAAAGCGCAGGGGTATGTGATCATTGGAATAGAGCAAACCCACAACAGCATTGACATTTTAGATAAAAGTGCATGGATAAAACCCGGCGAGAAGCTGGCGGTGGTGATGGGTAATGAGGTTTTTGGCGCCTCGGACGAGGTGCTGGCAGAATGCGACCGGATAGTAGAAATACAGCAATTTGGCACCAAGCACTCGCTCAACGTGTCGGTATGTGCGGGGATAATCATTTGGGAGATATGTAAGTGGCATTTTGAGAACAAAACCATTGATTTATAGGAGAAGATTTTTAACGGCATATTCTTTTTTTGAGGTGCTATGCAAAATACTTTGATAGTCTGAAAAAGAA
>CAYSCE010000131.1:0-8216 GCA_964429475.1 uncultured Bacteroidaceae bacterium
GTGGTGTTACCTGGACCAATAAATTGTCGCTTACCGGAACAGCTCTGGCTTCGGCCGATCCAGTGGAAACTGCCTTCAGTCCTGCATCGGAAAGTGAATGGGGAACACACGAAATTATGATTCCGCAGGGGTTGCTTCCCGGTTACAGCAATCTGCTCGTGAAATTTGAATTCTATTCAAACGGCGGAAACAACATGTATATCGATGATATCAATATTAATACTGTCAGCTGGTTTGGTATGGAGGAAAGTATAGTTGACAACAGCTTTGTAGTTTATCCGAATCCCGCCGGAGATGAGACCAACATTTCTTTCACACTGCACAACAATGCCGATGTGAAATTATCGGTTGTGGATATTACCGGGCGCGAAATCGCTGTTGTGACATCATCAAAACTTGATGCCGGTGCGCACCAGTTCCCGCTTTCGCTTAGTCAGGTGAAAGCAAAGGGTACCTATTTCGTTCGTCTCGATGTGAATGGAATGCAGATGGTGAAGACTGTGGTATTCTAAATATTCTGCTCATAAAAAAAAAGGCGCACGTTTGAAAAATGTGCGCTTTTTTTCTGATATATCCTCTACTGCTTTACAAACCGCTGGCTGACTGACTTTCCGGTGGATGTACGTAACTGAACAAAATATATTCCCGGCGGGTAGCTGCTCACGTCAATGGTCTGTGTGTCATCGCTTGCTGCCGGAACAATATTCTGTACAAGCTGTCCGACACTGTTGATGATACTTATGGTTGAGCGGCTGAAGTATTCGTTTCCGCTGATGCGAATATTTACGTTGCTGGTAGCCGGATTCGGAAAACAATTGATGATAATGCGGACATCGGTGTTCTGTGCAATCTGAGTATTATCAGGCATATCATCATTCACAGCCGGTACTGCAACTGTTCCGTACAGTTCTGTATTCAGTTTCTCCAATCCTTGGCGTGCTTCCATAAAATGAACGTCAAATACCGGGTTATATGTTTTGCGGGTGGCTTTGGCATATTCATCGGCCGTGATTACAGCCATCTGACCTTCGGCATTTACAACCCACATCACGACGGATGCTTTTTTATCCGTTGTAATTTCTGTAGCAGACCCACTGGCTTCGTACATGGCATTGATGTTTTTGCAGCTCCAGTAAATACGTGCCGGAACAAATGGAGTCCCGTCTTCGGTAAACGATGGATGAATGGTTTCAAGCAATCGGCGTGGATAATCGCAGTTATAAATACCAGTCTGAACCACGCTTACAGTGCGGTATCCGGGGGCTGTCATGCCCGGTGTGCTCAGGTATTTGAAGTCAGCCTGCTGCGTTGCCCTGTTGCTGACAGCTTGTTGCGATGCTGCATTGTAATTGGCTCTGGCGGCCTGATTGCTTTCGGTTGCTTTTTTATATCGGGCCATGGCGGTCTGATATCCTGTTGCATCAAAAACCGGTCGTGCATACACTTTTATGGCAGTATCCGGGCGATCGAGCTTCAGCATGTACAAACCATCCATTTTCGATTTTTTGATGGTTACAGAACTCCATTTCACTTTGTACAAACCTGCATCAAATGCCGAGCGGCTTTCATCGACCTGAAACAGTACATTGTCATAGGCTGCCAGCTCGGGGAATTGTCCTTTGTCGTATTGTGCCTTGAACAGAAAACTTCCTTTGGTACTCAGCTGCGGTTGAATTAAGGCTGTTTGTGGTTTTACATCAGTAGCAGTGTTGCTTTCATTGTTTCCTGAAAATGTGTAGTCAAATGATTCCGGGGTATTGTCCATTTCTTCGATGGTGCGGAAAGTGCTTCGCTCAATGAATTCCCAGTTGTCGGCCAATGTGTCGAGATAATATACATTGTGTTTCGGATCATTATCGTAGCTGACCAGATCAACCGGAATATTTTTGTCTTTGGCTACCTGGAGCGGGTTTCCGTCGCGGTCGAATGCCAGGAGTTCGAACATGCCCGCCGATTCAAATGTGTATTCAACACCTGCCGAATCATAGGTCATGGGAATTCCGGCCCTGAAAAAATCGGGAACTTTATGGAATTCGCGGAAGGTCATATCGACAGGACCTGAGAATATTTTCCCTTTATCGTCGGCAAATGCATTGGCCGGAACACGAATGCGGGTGCCGGTTTCGGTAAGGAAAGTGCCACCATTCTGATTGTCAAATGTGTAGGTTTGTGCCGGAATATTGACTTCCGCAATCGGTGCATTGACACACTGAATGGTATCGGTGACAGCAGGCACTGCATTATTGGCGAGTTCGGGTTTTGATTGATTGATATAATACACCGTAGCAACGGTAGCCACTACAGTTGCTGCGCCGCCGGCACCCCATTTCCACCAGTGTTTGGCCGGATTTACCCCCAACTGTACTTTTGATGCAATACTTTCGAGCGAAGGTTTATTCTGTAAAATAAAATCTTCGGAAGGTATTGGCTGATCGGTATTTATTCTGAACTTGCTCATGACTGTTTAGTTTGAGGTTAGCATTTTCTTTAATTTTTCAATGATTCTGAAAAGTTTTACCGATACATTGTTCGGTGTTAAGTTCAGCACTTCAGCCATCATGTTTACCGGTTGTTTTTCGAAGTAGCGCATTTCGATGAGTTCCATTTCCTGTTGATCGAGTTTCTGCAGGGCAGACAACAGGCGGTTTTCCAGTTCCTCCTTGTTTTTCTGATCGATGTCGCTGCTCATGTTTTGAAGGTCATTCACGTCGACATGATACACTATTTCAATTTTCTTTTTGCGGTGCTGCATATAAATTTCATTCAGCACAATGCGATACAGCCAGGCGAGGACGGGTTTACCCATGTATGAAAAGCGATCTTTGTTTTCCATGGCCTTGAGGAAAACATGTGAGCACAGATCGAATGATTTCTCGGTGTCGCAGATACGCCTGAAGATAAACCGGTATACATCGGCGTAGTGTTTTTCGTACACGGCTCCGAAATCGGATAAATCAACGGCGGAGGCCTTTACCGCTGCATCATTATCTACAGTTACGGACATTGTTGTGGTGCTTTCTGTGGTAAGCATGACAGGTTGTTTTGAATATATAATGCAGAAAATGCGAAATATTACAGTTGAAATCAGACATTATAAATTACTCTCGGATTTTAATTGTCCGAAGGTAAATAATTTGCTGTCGAACAGTTTTACCTGTAAGGTTTGAACAGTTGTTGTATTTGAAGTATCGAGCGACAGGATAGATTGTTGAGAGACAATTCCTACCTGACCGTTGCGCAGAAATATCAGTATGGCCATATCACGACCTGGTTTCAGATCCAGCATGTGTGCCTGAAATCCCAGAGTGCCAGCGTATGAGAAAAATATTTTCTGCATGGTATTCATCATGAATATTTCCCGAACCACACATTTATTGCCAAGTGCATCCACATAATCAACAGCCATCGAAACTGAAAGGGTGTCGAATCCCAGGAACATTTGATTGCGCGCCTGCAGATAATTGTTCAGTGCAAGATATCGTTCGAGTAGTGGAGCCGTCACCGGCGCACCTTCGAATGCAGCTGCTTCATCGGCAATGATATTATCATAGTATTGCAGCCATTGGGCCTGAGTCATCTTTTTTTCGGCATCGCTGAAATACACTTCTGTAAAGCTTTTCCATTGGTTGTCGTGCAGTTTCTTCATCGTTTTATTATAACCTGCACGATCGCGCAAAAGTCTGCTGTCGAATCTTTTTCTGCGCGAATCGAGCATGCGGGAATAGCGCAAATATCGCTTCAGATATTCTGCGCGCGATAATTCGGGTGCACAGATATTTTCTTTTAACGGATATGCATTCAGACGGGTTGTGCCATTCAGGTTCTTGAATTCAAAGGTGAATTTTTTACTGATATCATCATAGTACAATCTTATGTCATTCCACCCTTCGCCTGGATTACGCTTCAGCATTTTGCGCTTTTGAAAATCACGGATAAACTGTTTTTTTGTCATTTCTTCGTCGAGAACCCAGTACATTCCACGAAAGACAGAAAGCTCGCGATAAAAAAGATTGATGTCTCCCGGATACGTTCTGCCGGGTGCTGCGTAAAAATTGAAACAAATAGCATCCTTTGGTAATTCAGGATTCCTGTATTTCCAGTAATACAAAGTCAAGGAATTCCAGTTATAGGAGTTGGGCGCATTCACCTTGCTCTGATAGGCGTAGAGCGGACTTGCATATCGTTCGGCAAACAACAGTGTGTCAAATCCCGATTCGTAATTAAACAATCGTGAATAATGCAGATAGGCTTCGCTGAGAATTTGTGTCTCGGTGTTGATGGTTGTAAATTCGCCATACACCGGATTTTCATCAGGATTTTCTGTAGCAGTAAGTGAATCGCCGGGCGATGAAAATCCAATGTTGGCACCGGGAAACAGTTTTTTCAAAGTTTCCTGTTCTTCATCGGTGATAGCAGAATCGACCGACAGATAACGTATTTGCAGCGGACTGATTTTCGACAGTGCATCAACGGGACTTAAAAAAAGATTGTTGGTGGTATATAAAGTATTCAGATTGTTCATCTGCACCATGCTTTCAGGAATATCCATCAGGGCATTGTTGCTGATGTCGAGTACTTCAATATTGCTGAGTTTCCCAATGTTGGTTGGTAATTCGCAAATATCATTGACAGGCAGTCCGAGATATTTCAGATTATAACATCCTGTCAGTACATCAATACAGCGCTCGGTTTGCAGGTTGTCGCAATTGGTAATGACCAGTTTCTGCAATTGTGGAAGCGCTGTAATCTCGGTTGGAATGACCAGTAATTCGCTTTCATCGATGGTGAGTTGCTGAATTTTTTTCAGTTTTTTGAGATTTGCCAGGAAGGTTTTAAAATTGAGATCAAGACATTCGGCAACAGCAATGGAGGTAAGCGATTGTGCGGTGTACAGCTTATCCGGTAAATCAGCATTTGGATATCCAACTATGGTGAGCGATGTGAGATTTGGAAAACGACTGATGTTTTCGAAGAACAGTGAATCATCGCCGCTGCTGCAATCCAGATAGAAACGGCTGACTGCAACAGGGTTTTCCAATGCTTCTTCGACGCTGTAGAATACTTTTTCCGCTGGCTGCGCTACAGCCATCACCGGAAACGTAATAATGAAAATCAATAAATATTTTTTAAGCCACATAATCCAAACGCGTTTTATATTTAATGCAGGTTGAAAAGCAATATTACGAAATGGTTTTGAAATATGGTAAATTTCTTTCAACATTCTGTTTTGTGAGCGCTGTTATGCTGCCCGTTTTTATAAGTTGCTGCTGCAATTCATCATCAGGGATAATTATGGTTCTGCTTAAAATCACTACCTTTACGCATTCAAACGCATTCATGAAAAAACCTGCCCAAAAGTCCATACAGTTCACTGTCCGTGAAGCCGACACGCTACTTCCGTTTTTAATGAAAGTTTTTCCGGGAAAGTCGCGCACCAGCCTGAAACAACTGATGCAGAACGGCGCCATTCTGGTTGATGGTGCCGTAGCCACCCGACACGACTTTGTGCTGAATCAGGGGCAGATTGTTTCGCTGGGCGCTGTCGCCACGAAACCTTCCATCAGTATTCCCGGAATAAAAATTCTGTACGAGGACGACAGCCTGATTGCCATTGATAAACCTTCAGGGTTGCTGACTGTGGGTACTGAAAAGGAAAAAACCAATACCGCTTACAGTTTGTTGAGCCATTATGTAAAGACTGAAAATAAAAACAACAAGATTTTTATTGTACACCGGCTCGACCGCGATACGTCAGGTGTGCTGGTGTTTGCGCGCAATACCAATGTGCGCGATGTTTTGCAGGAATACTGGCACAACGAAAATCATAAACGCGAATATGCCGCGCTGGTATGCGGAAAGACTGAAGAGCCCCAAGGCCGCATCGAAAGCTGGCTGAAAGAGAATGCCAATCTGCAGGTGTTCTCAAGTCTGCGCCCTGATGATGGTCAGCACGCCATAACAAACTGGGAATTGGTGCAGCAGAACGATGAATACAGTTTGCTGAAAGTGATTCCCGAAACGGGCCGGCGCAATCAGATCCGCGTGCACATGTGCGATATTGGTTTCCCGATTGTGGGTGACCGCCGCTATGGAAACGGACAGAATCCCATAGGAAGACTGGGACTGCATGCCACTTTGCTCTCCTTTATTCATCCCGAAAACGGCAAAGTAATGACGTTTGAATCGCCGGTGCCTGGAAGTTTTTTAAGAATGGTGAAAAAATAATAACTGTATAAAATGGAAACGCTGCTCATTATTCTCATTGCATTGACTGTAATCAATCTTGTATTGATGTTTGTCTTACGCCCCAAACAAAACAGTGATGTATCATCGAAAATAGATTTGTTTTCAGCATCGCTGCAGCGGGTTGAAACAGCACTGAAAGACGATTTTCAGCGCAACCGCGAAGAGAGTGCGAAACTCACCAAAGAAAACCGCGATGAACTCAGCAATTCGCTAAAGGATTTCAAAACCGAAATGAGCGAATCGCTCCGGTTGATTACCGAGGAAAATCGCAAGGCATTGGAAAAGCTTACCAGCACTGTTGAACAGAAGTTGGTGCTGTTATCCGAGCAATCCGGGAAAAATGCAGAGCAGCAGCGTGAAGCGCTGGAGAAATCCATCAGAGGTTTTCAGGAATCATTTGATAAAAGCGTGCAATCGTTTAATGAAGTACAGCGCGAAAAATTCTCACAGCTTGAAAGCAGGCAGAATGAGCTTATAGTAAACACCGAAAAGAAACTGGAATCGATTCGCGTGACGGTAGAAGAAAAACTTGAAAAGACGCTCAGCGAAAGGCTTGGACAAAGTTTTGAAACCGTCGGCAAACAGTTGATCGAAGTGCAGAAGGGGCTGGGCGAAATGCAAACGCTGGCGCAGGATGTAGGCGGATTGAAAAAAGTACTGAGCAACGTAAAAAGCCGTGGCGGAGTAGGCGAGGTGCAGCTTGAGATGCTGCTCGAGCAGATACTTGCACCGGAACAGTTTGTTGCCAATGTTAAAACCAAAGCCGGATCGAACGATCTGGTTGAATTTGCCATCAAGCTTCCGGGCAAAGATGATTTACAGTCAACGGTGTTTTTGCCGATCGATGCCAAGTTCCCGCGCGATGTATACGAAAAGGTAGTTGATGCTTATGAAACGGCAGATCCGGCTTTGATTGAACCGGCTAACCGCGAGTTGGAAAACACCATCAAAAAAATGGCGAAAGATATCCGCGACAAATACATCGATCCGCCGCACACCACCGACTTTGCCATTATGTTTTTACCGTTCGAAGGGATTTATGCAGAGGTCATCCGTCGTTCGAATTTGCTTGAGCAGTTGCAGCGTGAATTTAAAATTGTTGTAACCGGGCCTACCACATTGGCAGCCATTCTGAACAGCCTGCAGATGGGCTTCCGCACATTGGCGATACAAAAGCACAGCAGCGAAGTATGGAAGATTCTGGGTGCGGTAAAAACCGAATTCGAAAAATTTGGTGGTCTGCTCGAAAAAGCTCAGAAACACATCAGCAATGCGGGCGAAACGCTCGATCAGCTGAAAGGAACACGCACACGCGCTATTCAGCGTCAGTTGCGGGGTGTAGAAGCATTGCCCGAAGGCGAAGCAGCGCAGATGCTGCCGGATTCTTTATCTGCGGATGAAGATGATTTTGAAGAAACAAAAAATCCGGAGTAATACCCCGGATTTTCCTGAAATTTTGTTGTTTGTAATCAGTTTATCAGCTTAGTCCTGAATAAAACCGGCAAACCATTTCTGAAACATTTCGCCTACAACGGGCATGGGTTTCATGTCGCCGTTAATTGCACCAATCAAAGCAATAAGCCAGATAACAAATGAACCCAGATACAGCAGCATAGAAATGAACCATCCGAGGAATGGGATGAACATGAGCATCATAACAAGGATTCCGATAGCAAACATCAGAATCATGATGCCGAGTGACTGACGGAGGTGAAATGCTCCCAGTCTGGTTTTGTTGCTTCCGTTATGAAGTACAAGACCGATGATCCATCCAATCAGGAAAAGATAGCTGAGAATAGCGACAGTTTTGTCTTCAGTAGAACGAGTGTTGTTGAATTGCGGTGTTTGTTGTTCCATAGTGAGTTGTTTTTATTTTTACGCAAATATAGGGCATTTTTTTATATCTGAAAAAAATAAAAGACGACCATCGAAAAGATCTGCATTGCAGATTAAAAAATTTTTAAAGAGAG
>CAYSCE010000132.1:0-8199 GCA_964429475.1 uncultured Bacteroidaceae bacterium
CCCCTACTCCATGGGCGTGCTCGAAGGAATTGTGCTTAATATTATTCCGGTCAGCGTCGGTATTGCGGACAATACACAACCAAACTCCATCGGTTTTTATCCAAATCCGGCCAACGATATTATCTATCTCAACACCGCTTCGGGAGCCAGTCTTCAGTACTCAATCATGTCTTCATCCGGACAATTATTGCAATCGGGTTACACCAGCGGAAGCATTTCAGTCAGCGACCTTCCGTCCGGAATTTACTTTCTGCAAGTGCAAACAGCAGATGGAATGCAGGTTGGAAAAATCGTTAAAGAGTAGCCAGTGGTCAGTGGTCAGTGGCCAGTGGTCAGTGGCCAGTTGCCAGTGGTCAGTGGTCAGTGGTCAGTAGCCAGTGGTCAGTAGCCAGTAGCCAGTGGCCAGATGGAATTCCCGACCGAAACGTTGGGATAGTCAGTTGTGAGTAGTCAGTTGTGAGTAGTCAGTGGTGAGTTTTAGGTAGTGCCATAATTGAACTGGCTACTGACTATTGGCTACTGACCACTGTAATTATCTCGCAACCACCAGCTTTTTCCGGATGACTTTATCTTTTGTAATGAGGGCAACCACATACTCACCGGGAGCCAGCAAAGCGGTTTTCACTATTTTACTGTTGTCATCTGAAACAACCCATGTAAACACTTTTCTGCCTTTCATATCCGATATCTGCAACGTGGCTGACACTCCGTCATTCAGAATCCAGGAGACGACACATTCGCGGTCAGCCGGATTGGGACTGATCTGCAGCATGTCGCTTTCCGCAATGTTTTCCGGAACAGCATCGGGAAAGAAAATTTCGAAAGTCATGGTGGTGTCACATCCCGAAGATGAAGTTATGGTAACGGAATACACGCCGGGCGTCAGGGAAATACCGTCCTGCGTTGTAGCCCCATAGCTCCATTCGTACGTGTAACTATTGTAATATCCGGGCACATCGGAAACAACGACATCAATGGTTCCGTCGTTGCACGATGAGCAGCTGGCATCCGTAACAACAGCCGACGCATGAAATGTTCTGATGTCCGGAATTTCAATGAATTCAGTTGTTGAACAGTTATCACCCTGATCGATGGCGACAAATGTATAACTGCCGGCTGTCATGTTACTCAGCGAAAGTGAGACTGGACCATGCCCCCAGAAATAATCATAACTGCCCGAGCCGCCTGATAACACAATCTGACAACTGCCCAGACCAAGTGAACAGGAATCGGATTCAACCATTGCGGCAATATCAAGCCCGCTGGAAACAGAAAAAATGGTGTCGCTGATCACCTGTGTACAACCGCTCTGCATACGGGTTACGGTACATGTGTAAACACCGGCGTTCAGACCACTGATATCCTGTGTTGAAGCACCATTGCTCCATGCATAATTGTAGGCACCGGACACATATGGATTCAATGTAAGATCAATGCTACCCGTTCCGTCGCCGCAATATTCATTACTGACTGACATGTTTGCAGTGAAGTCAAATTCATTCTCAACCACAATGGAATAATCATCGGCACAGGTTCCGTCGGAAACCGTAACAGAATAGGTGCCCGCAGAAAGTCCGCTCAAATCCTCAGTTGCAGCACTATTGCTCCACCAGTAGGTAAATGGGCCGGCCCCGGTTACATACAAATCAATGGCGCCATCATGCCCGTTGCACATTTCATTGGTGGCAATTCCGGAAGTACTGAAACTAGCCAGATTATCAACATATACTGTACTGTCGAGCTGGCAACCATTCTCATCCATGATCGAAACCTCGTACCAGCCAGCAGTAAGCGAAGGAGCATACCCATTTACATTGTACACTCCGTCGATGAAATAAGTCAGATAGGTAGCCCCCATGCCGTCCCAGTACACGTAGCCCTGGCTTTGCCAGCAATAGTCATTTTCAGTAATCACATAATAAAAGGCCAGATTTTCATTGATATCTTTACCTACTGTAAACGCGCTTGTATCCTTGCACCCGGCTGCATCGGTCATTATTACGGAATAAGTTCCTTCTCCAACCAAAGTAAGATCCTGATTGGTGCTGCCATTACTCCACTGATACGTGAACGGCTGTAACCCGCTGAGGACCGACAAATTCACCGATCCGTCGAAGTTTTCGCACATGGTATTTTCTATCACCGCATCAACAGTAATGCCGGCACCATTTGAATTACTGATGCCAAACGATTGTGACATCTCGCATCCGTTGTTGTCGGTAACAGTCACAACGTAATTTCCCTGCGTGAGCAATGTAATATCCTGCGTTATACCGCCATTCGACCAAGCGTACGTATAAGGCGCAGAGCCGCCTGTAACTTCAATGTCGATAAAACCATCAGCGTTGTGGCAATAGTCATTTTGAGTGTTGACAAACGAAATGGCCATTCCGCCTGTATTATTCACCACCGGGGCATTCAATACAACACTGCACGAAGTGGCATCGGTAACGGTCAATGTGTATGAACCCGCGCTGAGACCTGTTATATCATCGGTTGTGGCACCGGTATTCCAGAGAATGGTGTATGGCGCTGTGCCACCCGAAACGGAAACATACACCGCACCATCGCCCTGGCCGCAGTTTTCATTGAACAACGAATCCTGTACAACACTGAGTCCGCTGGTTACATTTTGCACCGTGTCGTACAACACAACGGAACATCCGAATTGATCAGTGACCGTAACGGAATAATTTCCACTGTGCATATGGATTAAATCTTCCACTGTCGCACCATTGTTCCAGCTGTAGATGTATGGAGAAGCGCCGCCGGACGTTGTTACTTGAATACTACCGGCCGCATTTCCACAATATTCGTTTACGGACACACTGCCTGAAACAAGCGTCCCGGGCTGATTTTCTATATTCCATGATCCGGTGGTACTGCATCCGCCGGCATCGGTAATGGTAAGCGAATAGTTGCCGGCAGCTGCATTGGTCAGGTTTTGCTGATGGCTTCCATTGCTCCACTCAAATGTATACGGTGCAACACCTCCCGAAAATGACACATGGATTGCACCGGTATTGGCTGTACAAACAGCTTGTGTGACAACAGCACCTGTAATGAGCAGGTCCGAACCCTGATTCTGCACGGCGTATGTCTGATTGTCGGAACAGCCCGATGCATCCGTTACATAAATCATGTAATCTCCGGCCGTTAGCGAAGCAATATCCTGCGAAGTAGCATTGTTACTCCATAGATAGGCATACGGCAATGTTCCACCGCTAACGCTTATATTGACCGCACCTGAATGATCATCGCAATGCTCATTGGTGACAACCGCGTTGGTGATGCCGAACGATCCGTTATCATCGTAGACAACTGCCTGTGAAACCGCACTGCACCCCGCTGCATCAATCACAGTGACCGAATACAATCCGGCCGTCAGATTGTTCAGGTCTTCGGTGTGAAGGCTGTTGCTCCAGTTGAATGTATAGGGCGTTGTTCCGCCCGACACCGTCATATTAATACGGCCATTGTTGTGGTTGCAAATTTCATTGGTTACCGCCATCCCGCTGATGGTGAGCGTTCCGGGATTATCTGTCACATTAAAATTCTGAGTAATGAATGCACAACCGGTAACATCCGTTATTGTGCAATGATATTGCCCTGCTGTCAGCCCGCTCAGATCCTCGGTTGTCAGCGCATTGCTCCATAAAAAGGTATAGGGTGCCACACCACCTGAAACCGTTACATTGATTGCGCCGGTATTGCTGTTACAGACTTCATCTGTGATAACGGCGCTGGCAGTCATATTGCCGGACGTAGAACCAACAACAGCGCTTCCACTTACTGAACAGCCATTGTTATCGGTGACCGTGTATAAATACGTACCACCTGAAAGTCCGCTCAGATCCTGCGTTACAGCAGCATTGCTCCAGGCATATGACCATGGAGATGCACCGCCGTTTACGCTCAGGTTAATGGCACCATTGGCCAGATTGCAGGTTTCATCGGTAACAACAGTTGTCGCCGTCATTCCTGCAGAAAAATCATTTATCGTAATGGATCCTGTATGTATTTTGCAGCCGCTGTTGTCGGTGATGGTGCAGGAATAATTACCTGCTGACAACGAAGATATATCTTCGGAAGTTGCAGCATTGCTCCAAAGGAAAGTATAGGGTGTTGTTCCGCCGCTTACAGTGAGGTCTGCGGCACCAGAACCATTTCCGCAGATTTCGTTGGTGACCTGCCAGCTTACATTCAGATTGTTGGCGATGTTGTTTACCGTTTCGGTATGCAACAAAGAACATCCGTTGGCATCGTTAACGGTGACTGAATAAACACCTGCCGGAATTCCGCTCAGATCCTGGGTCACAGCACTGTTGCTCCACAAATAACTGTACGGAGCAGCTCCGCCACTGATTGAAATATTGATGGCGCCGTTGCTGTTTCCGCAGGTTTCATCGGTGGTTACAACACTTTGCAATGCAAGCGTACCTTGCACATTTTCCACCGATTCTGTATACACGAAAGAACAACCGGCATTGTCAGTAACCGTGATGGTGTAGCTTCCGGCATGCAGTGAATAAATATCCTGCGAAGTGGAACCATTCGACCAAAGATAAGTGACCGGGGCGGAACCACCGCTGACAGCCACATTGATGGAACCATTGCCATTGCCACAGACTTCATCCACCACATTTTGTGTCGATACGTCAATGGTACCGGGTGCATCAAACACATGAACAGGGCTTGAAACCAATGAACATCCACTTGAATTGGTAATCGTGCATGTATAGGTGCCTGCCTGCAATCCGCTTAAATCCTCGGTTGTAGCATTGTTGCTCCAGTGATAGATCAATCCGGTACCAGTAACAGTCAAATCGATGGCACCCTGCGCATTGCCGCACTGTTCGTTGGTAACCGTTGTGTTTGTGATTGCAAGCGGTCCCGCAAGATTGATGATGTTGTATGTTCTGATCAATGAGCAGCCACCTGCATCGGTGATGGTACACGAATATGAACCGGCGGCAAGACCCGTAATATCCTGCTGTGTGGAACTATTTGACCAATGATAGGTGCTGGTGCCGAAACCGCCGGTGATGGTCTGATCGATGGCTCCGTTATCAGCTCCGCACGATTCGTGTGTCATTGCAGCTGTGACCTGCAGCGTTCCGACATCATTAAGAATTGAAAATGTTTTTACAACTTTACAAAGATTGGCATCGGAAACAGTCACCTGATACGAACCTGCGGCAAGTCCCGAAACATCCTGTGTTGATGCGGCATTGCTCCAGGAGTAACTGTACGGCAATGCGCCGCCGCTCACCGAAATATCAATGCTGCCATTGTGGCTTCCGCAGGTTTCGTTCTGCAGACTATTGGTTGAAACAGCCAGTGTTCCGGTATTGTTGCCAACGGTAAATGATTCAGTAACGACGCATTGATTGGCATCGGTAACAGTTACAGAGTAGGTTCCCTGCGATAATCCTGAAATATCTTCGGTAGTTGCACCGTTGGACCATTGCACCAGATAAGGCTGTGCAGCGTCGTTGATTGAAATATCAATGCTCCCAACAGACTGACCACACTGATCGTTGCTGATGGTGTTCTGAGAAATATTGAGAAAGCAATAGGCCTCGCAGTTCGAAACATCGTTGGGAATAAACCAGAAACCGGTCGCAGAGCAGCCATTGGCATCGGAAACAGTAACCGAATAAGTGTTTGTATGCAATCCTGTTATGGTGGATGTTGTTCCTCCGTTGCTCCAGGAATAGCCATACGAGCCGCTTCCGCCGGATGCTGACAATGCTATTGAACCATTTCCGGTCGAACAGAATTCACTCTGCTGATTCAGCACAGATAGCTGAACCGGAGGCGTAGTGCCGACCTGAAAGAGTCGTACCATCTGACATCCACCCGCATCGGTAACGGTAACAGAATAGCTGCCGGCTGCAATACCGGTCAGGTCCTGCGTTACAGTGCCATTACTCCAGTTGTATGTGTACGATGGCGTGCCTCCGAAAACAGTGATATCCACCGCGCCGGTATTGCCTCCTGTGCACGAAACGGGCGTGACACCTGATGTGAGCGACATGGAACCGGTATTGCTGACTGCGAAAAATGCAGAATCATGACAACTGTGCGCATCGGTCACTGTCACAGAATAGGCTCCGGCGGCCAATCCGCTGATGTCTTCAGTTGTAGCACCGGTATTCCATAAATAGGTATAAGGAGGGAAATCGCCGTTGGCTGAAATGTTGATGGCGCCGTTTGACGAGCCGCAAGTAGCGTTGGTGATGAAGCTGCTTATGCCGATGGAATCCGGCTCTTCGAGAACCACAACCGTGTCCGGCAGATCACTTACAAAACTGATGGTCCAGTTGAAAATGTACCCATTATCCAAATGGAGCTGGTCAGTTACGAACACAGTCCAACTGCCGTTCAACGGCGTACCGATCAGATTGCTGAGACTCTGTTCTGATGTATAACTGCCAGCCGGAAGATATTCATCGTAATAATTATGTCCCTGTGAATCGGTGTAATCACGTTGATAATTATTGCTTTCCCACACCATGGTACCATACATCGGAGAACTGTTGAAACAATAGTCATAGCCGACTCCCGGATCAGTCAGAACACTGCTTGCTGAACCATCTACCGCCGATGTAGCAATAGGTTCACCCAGATCGCATGATCCGCCGCCACCGCCTTTCAGCTGAACTGATTGACCTCCCGGAGCCTGTAATGTAATCAGTAAATCACCAAGGTAGCTGTGCTCCATATTCAGGCAGATATTCTGCAACTGGCTCAGCGACGTAAGTGTAGCACCTGTATTAAATCCGGTGATATTCAGACTTGAGGTATAAGTCACGCCTGATCCGTCGGGAAGAAAAGTAGTACCGGCATTGAACAATCCGCCAACGACCAGTGCTTCTGCCTTGCATCCATAGGAATCGTACACATATACCGTGTACTGTCCGGCATCAAGCCCCGTGACCGGATTGGTCGTGTATTCATTGATTTGTCCGTATGGATTGGTGATATGATAGGTATATGGAGGAAATCCGCCACTGGCATTGATCAGAATTTCTCCGGACTGATCGCCGAAACAATCCAGATTGCTGCCCGCGAGCGAATACGTAATCGGCTGCGCATCGTTGATGAAAAGATAGGCGGTATCCCAGTCCGAGCACACTTCGGGTTTGTAAATGATCAGAATGGATTCCTGTCCTTCCGGAATACCGTCCGATATGGCATGAATAAAAACAGAAGCCTGGGTCTGACCGGCCGGAATAGTGAGACTGGATGCGATGGGCGTATAATCCACCCCGTTGGTGGCGGTACCTGCAATCTGAAAACTGATGGTTTTATCGGTGGCCGAAGCCTGATCGAGCGAAAAGGTAAAACTGGCTTCAATACAGCCTTCGAGTGCAATTGCATCGGAGTTGATGGTTTGTGTATTGACTTCAACCACGCCCTGCACCAGACTGTTTTCCTGCAACAATACCGCAGAATTATACTTCCGGTCGCCGGCATCGGCAATCACCAGCTTGAGATGATAGGTCGAACAGGGCGTCAGTCCGTCTCTGCGTGCGGTAAGCATGGTGGTGAACGCATCGAACGAAACATCCGCTCCACCTGTGTTATCCACATAGTACTGCGTGTTGGTGATCGCATTGATGTTGTTGATGGCGACTGCTGTTGTGGTATTCGGAATCAATGCAATGTTTTCTTCGCCGGTAATGCCCGGGCCTGAAATGAAGAAAGCAAAAACATCGTTATAGCTGGAACTTACGGGTGGTGCGTATTCCGGATATTCTTCCGAAGCAAAAATGTAATTAAACTGAATGAAGTCGGACTGAACGGTAAAGTCAAATTCAAGTGTGATGGCGTCGTAGGTGGTTGCTCCCGCCAGCGTTGTCATCTGTGTTGTTCCTGCTGTACCCAGCTCATTGGATGTGTTGCCGGCAGAGTTGGGGCCGGAAGCTGTTGACACATTGCCGGTAGACAGCAGCACGCCCGAAGCCATGCCGATCTGTGATCCGCCGTTGGAAAAACTCCCATGCGCCGTTGCAGCTCCGGTCAGTGTGGCATTGCTCACCACCAGATTGCTGCCGGCCAAAAGCTCGGCCAGCTGCTGTGCAGTCGGACTGGTATTAACGGTAATCTGCGCCTGAAGCCCGAATGCAATCAGACAAGCTGATAAAAAGGTAGTAATTATCCTCATAAGCACAATAAGCTAATTCGAAAAAT
>CAYSCE010000133.1:0-8168 GCA_964429475.1 uncultured Bacteroidaceae bacterium
GTGTAGCTCAATTGGTAGAGTGGCGGTCTCCAAAACCGTAGGCTGTGGGTTCGACCCCTACCACCCGTGCAACAAGGAAAGAAAAACAAAAAATGCGTAAGTTCTTTAATAACCTCAGGGAAATCAGAGAAGAGATGATGAATAAGGTAAGCTGGCCAACCTGGCCCGAACTTACCGAAAGCGCCATCGTTGTTTCCGTTGCTTCTCTCATCATCGCAGTTGTAGTACTGGCGATTGATTTAAGCTTTGAAAACATTCTGAAAGCCGTGTACGGACTATTTTAGTAACCAACCAATTCACACTCTCCATGAGCAGCGATGTAAAGAAATGGTATGTGGTCCGTGCGGTCAGCGGAAGCGAAAAGAAAGTCAAGCAATACATTGAAAATGAAGTTGCCCGTCTTTCGCTTCAGGATAGTGTTTCACAGGTATTGATTCCTGTTGAAAAAGTATTCCAGATCCGCAAGGGTAAAAAAGTAACCAAGGAAAGGAATTTCTTTCCCGGGTATATTTTGGTAGAAGCCGCTCTTGACAGTGAAATTGAACACATTATAAAAAATGTACCTGGCGTACTTGGTTTTCTCGGAAATAAAGGAGAAGCCGTTCCCATGCGCCAGAACGAGGTGAACCGCATTCTGGGTAAAGTAGACGAACTGGCCGATAAAGGAGAAGAGATGTTTGAGACTTTCCTGGTCGGTGAATCAGTTCGCGTGATTGATGGCCCGTTCAACAGCTTCTCCGGTGTTATTGAAGAAGTGAACGATGAGCGTAAAAAACTCAAGGTCATGGTGAAAATATTTGGCAGAAAAACTCCGCTTGAACTGAGTTTTATGCAGGTTGAAAAAGAATAATAAACGAGTAAAAAGACAAATCTCATGGCAAAAGAAGTTGCTGGATTAATTAAGCTGCAAATAAAAGGAGGAGCCGCCAACCCTTCACCTCCTGTAGGACCCGCATTGGGAGCCAAAGGTGTGAACATCATGGAGTTCTGCAAGCAGTTCAACGCCCGTACACAGGATCAGGCCGGCAAATTACTCCCCTGTATCATAACGGTTTTTAAAGATAAGTCGTTTGACTTTATCGTAAAAACCCCTCCGGTAGCTGTTCAGCTTCTGGAAAAAGCCAAAATCCAGAAAGGATCAGGCGAACCAAACCGCAATAAAGTGTCTTCTCTTACCTGGGATCAGGTGAAAGAAATCGCTGAAGCGAAAATGGTTGACCTCAATTGCTTTACGGTTGAATCAGCAATGCGCATGGTGGCAGGAACTGCCCGCAGCATGGGTATCAAAGTAACCGGAACAGCTCCTTTCGAAACTAATGCATAATATTAAAAAGAACTGACATGGCGAGAATTTCCAAAAAAAGAAAAGAAGCCTTAAGCAAATTTGACAAAACTGCTCAATATACGTTGACAGATGCGTTGAAACTTGTGAAGGAACTCTCCTACACAAAATTCGACTCTTCGGTCGATGTCGACGTCCGCCTTGGCGTTGATCCCCGCAAAGCAAACCAAATGGTTCGCGGCACTGTGACGCTTCCTCACGGCACGGGAAAAACGGTTCGGGTATTGGTTCTCTGCGGTCCTGAAAAGGAAGAAGAAGCCAAAGCAGCCGGTGCTGACCACGTAGGTCTTGACGATTATATCGCCAAGATTAAAGGTGGCTGGACCGATGTGGATGTTGTGATTACCACCCCTAATGTAATGCCCAAAGTTGGCGCGCTTGGAAAAATTCTTGGACCCCGCGGTCTGATGCCCAACCCGAAAACCGGGACGGTCACCATGGAAGTTGGAAAAGCTATCGCTGACGTGAAGGCCGGTAAAATTGATTTTAAAGTTGACAAATACGGTATTATTCATTCCTCAGTCGGAAAATCATCTTTTTCGGTTGAGAATCTTGAAGACAATGCCCGTGAACTGTTGACCACAATTATCAAACTGAAACCGACCACCACCAAGGGTACCTACGTTAAGAGTGTGTTTCTCTCGAGCACGATGAGCCCGGGGATACATATTGATGTGAAAAGTGTATCCAACTAAACCCTCTAACTGAAAGTTCACTCTATGAAAACAAAGGAAGACAAAAACCTGATTGTAGCTGAGTTGACTGAAACACTGAAGAAATACGATGTGGTATATGTGGCCGACATTCTTGGTCTCAATGCCGAACAGACATCGACTTTCCGCAGAATGTGTTTCAAACGCAACATCAAGCTGCAAATGGTGAAGAACACCTTACTGAAAAAAGCCCTCGAAAATTCCGGAAAGGACTTTTCGGAACTGATTCCGGTATTGAAAGGCTCTTCTGCTGTTATGCTTTCCGAAGTGGCCAAAGCTCCTGCTGCATTGATTCAGGAGTTTCGCAAAAAGGCCCAGCTGCCCAAACTGAAAGGTGCGTATGTGATGGAAATGACTGTCACCGGTGACGAACAACTCGGATTCCTGGCCAACATTAAGAGCAGGAACGAACTTATCGCCGATGTTGTTCTGGCACTCAAATCACCTGCAATCAAAGTGGCCGGCGTTCTGAAAGTGTTACAGGAAAAAGAAGAAGCCGCGTAAATTATTGTTTAACCGTAAAATTTGAAATAAAAATGGCAGATTTAAAAGCTTTTGCTGAACAGTTGGTAAACCTGACTGTAAAAGAAGTGACTGAACTTCTTACAATACTGAAAGATGACTACGGAATTGAGCCTGCTGCTGCTACTGTTGTAGCTGCTGCTGCCGGCCCCGCTGATGCTGCTGCTGAAGAGCAGAGCGAATTTGATGTGATTCTGAAGAGCGCCGGTGCTGCTAAACTTGCAGTGGTGAAACTCGTGAAAGAACTCACCAGCCTCGGTCTGAAAGAAGCCAAAGAATTGGTTGACGCAGCCCCCAAAGCAATTAAAGAAAAAGTCAGCAAGGATGAAGCTGAAGGCCTTAAAAAAGCACTCGAAGAAGCCGGAGCTGAAGTTGAAGTTAAATAATTTCAGCCTTTCTTTTCCTGGTTAAGACCTCTCCATTACGTTAGAGGTCTTAACCATTTATAACAATTCATTGTTGTTCATCCTTTAAATTAAACTGCATTGACAACAAATCCCACTAATCAGAGAGTCGTTTTCGCCACAACTTCCCAACCAGACTATCCCGATTTTCTTGAAATCCAGGTCAAGTCCTTCCAGGACTTTTTCCAGTTGGAAACTACCCCGGATAACAGAAAAAATGAAGGTCTGTACAAAGTGTTCGCCGAAAACTTTCCTATTTCTGACACCCGGAACAATTTCGTTCTGGAATTTCTGGATTATTACATTGACCCGCCCCGTTATGCCATCGAAGAATGCATCGAGCGCGGTCTTACGTACAGTGTGCCCCTCAAGGCAAAACTGAAATTGTACTGTACGGATCCTGAGCATGAAGATTTCGAAACCATCACTCAGGATGTTTATCTGGGAATGATTCCCTACATGACCAACAAAGGAACGTTCGTCATCAATGGTGCCGAACGCGTAGTTGTGTCACAGCTGCACCGCAGCCCCGGGGTTTTCTTCGGTTCAAGCCGTCACCCCAACGGTTCAATTTTATATTCCGCACGTATTATCCCTTTCAAGGGTTCGTGGATGGAATTCGCTACCGACATTCACAATGTCATGTATGCGTACATTGACCGCAAAAAGAAATTACCTGTCACCACCCTGCTCCGCGCTATTGGTTACGAAAGCGACAAACAGATTCTTGAACTGTTTGATCTGGCCGAAGAAATCAAGGTGTCGAAAGTTGGTCTTAAAAAAGAAGTCGGCCGCCGGCTTGCAGCCCGCGTTGTGAAAGCCTGGGTTGAAGACTTTGTGGACGAAGATACCGGTGAAGTCGTTTCAATCGAACGTACAGAAGTTATTCTGGAACGTGAAACCGTGATTGAAGAAAAGCACATCGACATTATTGCCAACAGTGGTGTAAAAACCATTCTTCTTCACAAGGAAGATGCAGCCAATGCCGATTACAGTGTTATTTTCAATACTCTTCAGAAAGATACAGCCAACAACGCCAAGGAAGCTGTTGAATACATCTACCGCCAGTTGCGCAATGCCGAGCCGCCCGATGAAGAAACCGCACGCGGTATCATCGACAAGCTTTTCTTCTCGGATAAACGCTACGATCTGGGCGAAGTTGGCCGATACAGAATCAATCGCAAACTGGGTCGCAACAGCGCCAAAAGCGAAGATCGTATCCTGACCAAAGATGATATTATTGATATTATTAAATATCTGGTCGAACTCATCAACAGCAAAGCTGAAGTGGATGATATCGACCACCTGTCAAACCGCCGTGTCCGTACGGTAGGTGAACAGCTGTATGCTCAGTTCGGCGTGGGTCTTGCCCGTATGGCACGCACCATCCGCGAGCGTATGAATGTTCGTGACAACGAGGTTTTCAAACCGATTGACCTGATTAACGCCAAGACCTTGTCTTCGGTGATTAATTCATTCTTCGGCACCAACCAGCTGTCGCAGTTTATGGATCAGACCAACCCGTTGTCGGAACTCACGAACAAGCGTCGTATTTCCGCCCTCGGACCAGGAGGTCTTTCCCGTGAGCGCGCCGGTTTCGAAGTCCGTGACGTTCACTACACCCACTACGGTCGTCTCTGCACCATCGAAACTCCTGAAGGACCCAACATCGGTCTTATTTCTTCATTATGTGTGTATGCTAAAATCAATCAGCTTGGTTTTATCGAAACACCATACCGCAAGGTAACCAAAGGAATTGTTGACCTCAAGGCTCTTCCTGTTTATCTGTCGGCTGAAGACGAAGAAGAAAAAATCATTGCACAGGCCAATACTCCTGTCGATGATAAAGGAAATTTCAAAGAAAACCGCATCAAATCGCGCCACCTGGCCGATTACCCGATCGTGGAAAAAACCGAGCTCGATATGATGGATGTGGCTCCAAACCAGATTGCATCTATTGCCGCTTCGTTAATTCCTTTCCTCGAGCACGACGATGCCAACCGTGCCCTCATGGGATCGAACATGATGCGTCAGGCTGTGCCGCTCCTCTGCCCCGAAGCTCCTATTGTGGCCACTGGCCTCGAAGGAAAAGTTGCTCAGGACAGCCGCGTGCTGATCAACGCTGAAGGTGACGGAGTCGTCGAAAAAGTCGATGCCCGTCAGGTAACCATTCGATACAATCGTAATGACACAGATAAACTGGTTTCTTTCGAAGATGACATTAAAACCTATTATCTGACGAAATTTGCGAAAACCAACCAAAGTACAACTGTCAATCTGAAACCGATTGTCAAAAAGGGACAAAAGGTTCATAAAGGTCAGGTGCTGTGCGAAGGTTATGCTACCGATAATGGCGAACTTGCTCTGGGTCGCAACCTCCTCGTGGCTTTCATGCCTTGGAAAGGTTACAACTTTGAGGATGCCATCGTTATTTCGGAACGCGTTGTTCGTGAAGATGTTTTCACATCAATCCATATTGAAGAATTCATCATGGAAGTCCGCGATACCAAACGTGGTATTGAGGAACTTACCAGCGATATTCCCAATGTCAGTCTCGAAGCCATTAAGAACCTCGACTCAAACGGTCTGATCCGTGTTGGAGCCGAAGTTAAAGAAGGCGATATTCTGATCGGAAAAATCACACCGAAAGGTGAAACTGATCCGACACCGGAAGAAAAACTGCTCCGAGCCATCTTTGGCGACAAAGCCGGCGATGTGAAGGATGCTTCATTGAAAGCGCCTCCGGGAGTCAGCGGTGTTGTTATTGATAAGAAGCTTTTCAGCCGTTCTATCAAGGACAAAAAAGCCAAAACCAAGGAAAAAGCGCTGCTCGATACACTCGAAAGCGATTTTGAACATCAGGTAACTGAAATCAGAAAACGACTGATTGAGAAACTGCTGGTTATCCTCGACGGACAAATCTGTCAGGGTGTATCCAACAACCTCCGTCAGGAAGTGATTTCAAAAGGAACCAAGTTCAACGCCAAGGCGTTCAATAATGTTGATTTCATCAACCTTATACCGACGAACTGGACCAAAGAACCGAAGGTAAACGAACTCATTCAGCGTGTACTGCACAATTTCGAAATCAAGTACAAGGAAGTGCTTGGCGTTTATCAGCGCAAGAAATTTGTGGCTCAGGTTGGTGATGAATTGCCCACCGGTATTGTTCAGCTGGCCAAAGTTTATATCGCCAAAAAACGTAAACTGCGTGTCGGTGATAAAATGGCCGGTCGTCACGGAAACAAAGGTATTGTGGCACGTATTGTACGTGACGAAGACATGCCTTATCTGGCCGACGGATCTCCGGTTGACATTGTGCTGAACCCGCTTGGTGTACCCAGCCGTATGAACCTTGGACAGATTTACGAAACCGTTCTGGCCTGGGCAGGTAAAAAACTGGGACTCAAATTCGCCACACCTATTTTTGACGGTGCCTCTATTGATGCCATCAACGATTACCTCAACAAAGCAGGACTTCCGGCCAACGGAAAAACCTACCTGCGCGATGGTGGTACCGGTGTTCAGTTTGACCAGCCGGCAACAGTCGGAGTTATTTACATGCTCAAACTGCACCACCTTGTTGATGATAAAATGCATGCCCGCTCAATCGGACCATACTCGCTCATTACCCAGCAACCATTGGGTGGTAAGGCGCAGTTCGGAGGTCAGCGTTTCGGTGAAATGGAAGTCTGGGCGCTCGAAGCTTTCGGCGCAGCCCATATCCTTCGCGAGGTACTTACCATCAAGTCCGATGACGTGGTGGGTCGTGCCAAATCGTACGAAGCCATTGTCAAAGGTGAACCAATGCCAAAACCGGGTATACCCGAATCTTTCAATGTTTTGATCCACGAACTCAAAGGTTTGGGTCTCAACGTTACATTTGAATAAACGTACTTAACAGAACTTTTTAAAAGTCAACATATGGCATTTAGAAGAGAAAACGCGCCCAAAAGCAATTTTTCGAGCATCATCATCAGCCTGGCTTCTCCCGAAAAAATTCTGGAAATGTCGTTTGGTGAAGTAACAAAGCCGGAAACAGTAAACTACAGGACCTACAAACCCGAACGAGACGGATTATTCTGCGAACGGATTTTCGGACCTGTAAAGGATTACGAATGCCATTGCGGTAAATACAAACGCATCCGCTATAAAGGAATCGTTTGTGACCGTTGCGGCGTTGAAGTGACCGAGAAAAAAGTGCGTCGTGAACGCATGGGTCATATCCAGCTTACTGTCCCCGTTGCTCACATCTGGTTTTTCAGGTCTTTGCCCAATAAAATCGGATTATTGCTTGGGTTGCCCTCCAAAAAACTCGAACAGATTATTTATTACGAAAAATACGTAATTATTAATCCAGGTATCAAAGCTGCCGACGGTTTCAAACAAAATGATTTTCTGACCGAAGAAGAATTTTTCCAGATTATGGAAACTCTTCCGCGCGAAAATCAGATGCTTGACGACAGCGACCCCAACAAATTCGTTGCTAAAATGGGTGGTGAAGCCCTTTTCGATCTCTTATCAAAAATTGATCTCGAGGAACTTTCACCTTCATTGCGCTTAAGAGCCAACAACGAAACATCGCAGCAACGTAAAACCGAGATCCTGAAACGTCTTCAGGTTGTTGAATCGTTCCGCGACGGAAACAGCCGCATTGAAAATCGTCCTGAATGGATGATTATCAAAGTGGTTCCCGTTATTCCGCCCGAATTGCGTCCGCTGGTTCCCCTCGATGGTGGCCGCTTCGCATCGTCCGATCTCAACGATCTCTATCGCCGCGTGATTATCCGCAACAATCGTCTGAAACGACTCATCGAAATCAAAGCTCCGGACGTCATTCTGCGCAACGAAAAACGTATGTTGCAGGAAGCCGTGGATTCACTTTTCGACAACAGCCGCAAGGTCAATGCCGTTAAAACCGAATCGAACCGCGCGCTGAAATCCTTGTCCGACAGCCTTAAAGGTAAACAGGGACGTTTCCGTCAGAACTTACTTGGTAAACGTGTCGACTATTCAGGCCGTTCGGTTATTGTAGTAGGTCCCGAACTGAAACTCAACGAATGTTGTCTGCCGAAAGAAATGGCTTCAGAACTTTTCAAAACTTTCATCATCCGCAAGATGCTGGAGCGTGGTATTGTGAAGACAGTGAAATCGGCCAAGAAAATTGTCGACCGCAAGGATCCTGTT
>CAYSCE010000134.1:0-8164 GCA_964429475.1 uncultured Bacteroidaceae bacterium
TGACATTGCGCGTAAGCGATTTTCTTGAATTCCTGCCCTATGAATTTTATAAAAACACATCGACAGAATAAACCAACAGTCAATAAGAAACAGCAACATGAATAACTTTGCAGAACTAGCCAGAATACGTCAGAGCGACCGGAAATATTCGGATCAGCCAATTGAAAAAGAGAAGCTGCAGCAAATTCTTGAAACAACCCGGATTTCGCCTTCGGCCAATAATTCACAGCCGTGGAAATTCATTGTTGTGGATGATCCTGAGCTGAAAAATAAAATTGCAGAATGTGCCGCAAGCCTGGGCATGAATGGCTTTGCGAAAGAGGCTCCCGTGATGGTGGCCATAGTGCTTGAAAAAATGAACATCCTTTCAAAACTCGGCAGTGTGATTAAAGACAAGGAGTATTCGCTGCTTGATATTGGGATTGCCACCAATCAGTTTTGTCTGCAGGCAGCCGATCTGGGGCTTGGGACCTGCATCATTGGCTGGTTCAATGAAAAAGAAGTTAAAAAGTTATTACACATTCCATCCGGAAGGCGAGTACCATTGCTGATTTCCGTTGGTTATCCGGCCGGAGCCACGCGCGAAAAAGTTCGGAAAGCAACGGAGGAGATGAGCGGGTGGAATTCTTATCAGGGGTGAGCGACGTTGGAAACGTCGCTCAGCGAAGAGGTGCACGGAGTTTGGAAACGTCGCACAGCTACTACCTGCCGGTGACAGCTTCAGTGGCTGATCATAGCCTGATTTTACATTCCTTATCGTGTGTTAAGCCTTCATTAATTTCATTGAGTATGGTCAATATTTTACTCTTAATTAGTATTTTCATTGAGTATAGTCAATACTTTTTACGTATCTTTGTATTTCATTGAGTATAATCAATTCTTTTAATATGACCATGATAATTGACAGGGAAAGGTACTTGAACAAAGTTAAACCGCACATCGGCAAACATTTGATCAAGGTTTTCACGGGGCATCGTCGTTGTGGGAAGAGTTATCTTATGCTATCATTGATCAATCAGATAAAAACGGTTGACAAAAAAGCAAATATCATTTTCATCAACAAGGAATACTATGAGTTTGACAATATCAGGGACTATCATGACCTTCAGAAGTACTTCAGTAAAAAGTATAAAACCGGAGTAAAGAATTATCTGTTTGTTGATGAAATTCAGGAAATAGAGCATTTCGAAAAATGTATCCGGAATATTTTTTCAAAAAATCTTGCCGACATCTATATCTCAGGCAGCAATTCTGATCTGCTATCAAGTGAACTTGCAACACTTCTGAGCGGAAGGTATATTGAAGTTCACGTACACCCGCTATCCTATCCTGAATTTCTTGCATTCCGGAAGCTCAAGGATACAACTGAGAACTTCACGCTCTATATGAAACAGGGCGGCATGCCAGGTCTTACAAACATGAACCACGAGGATGAATCTGTCCGTGATTATCTGCAGGGGATTGTGTCAACAGTATTATTGAAGGACGTTGTAAAAAGATTTAATATCCGTAATGTCTCCTTCCTTGACAATCTTGTGCGGTTTCAGGCCGAAAACATTGGTAAACTTGTATCAGCAAAAAGTATTGCGGAATATATAAAGTCGCAAAGAATTAATGTTAGTCATAATCTGGTAATCGACTATCTGAAATTCATCAGCAGTTCATATCTGACCAGCAAAGTTCAACGGAAAGAAATTTCAGGAAAAAAAGTATTCGAAATCGGAGAAAAATACTATTTCGAAGACGTTGGCATCCGAAATACGCTTGTTGGATTCTCACCTTTGGATGTTTCAGGATTGCTTGAAAACATAGTCTTCAACCATCTTTGCATAGCTGGATACGATGTATATATTGGGCAAAAGGGGGCCCGGGAAATTGACTTTATTGCTGAAAAGAACAATGAAATTATATATGTTCAGGTTGCTTGGAAACTGTCCAGTGAAAAAACGACAGAACGAGAATTCGGAAATTTACTCGGAATAGATGATAATTACAGAAAAATTGTCGTTACACTCGATGGTGCGTTAGCTCCAAATACATTTAAAGGAATTGAGCATAAGTCAGTTCGGGAGTTTATTGCTGAGTTGGAATAGGTATAAGGGGCGTGCGACGTTGGAAACGTCGCACAGCGTTATGAAGAAAAGTTGCGCAGCGCCTATTTGCCAAAAACAGCTTCAGCAGCGGCAATAGCTTCGTTCAAACCATCTTTGTTGGTTCCGCCGGCCGAGGCCAGGAAAGGCTGTCCGCCGCCGCCGCCGTTGATGGGTTTGGCAATTTCGCGGATCAGTTGTCCGGCATTCCAGCCTTTGTCTTTCACCAGCTTATCACTGATCAGCAGCGTGATTCCGGCTTTTTCGCCATTGGCCGAACAAAGCACTGCCACCAGATTGTCGCTCAGGGTGCGGAGTCCAAAGGCAATGTCTTTCAGGTCACCGGTTGGTGCGTCGAGTATTTTTCCAAGGAATTTAATGTCGCCCAAATCTTTGGCTTCAGCCAGCAGAGCAGGCGCCAGTGATACGAGCTTTTCCTTTTTCAGTGCTTCTATTTCCTTCTGAAGTCCTGATAATTTTTCATTTATTTCGGTCACTGCAAGAACAGGATCTTTTCCTTTGAAAATTTCTTTCAGTCCGCGAAGCTGCTCATCCATTTTTTCAATCATCTCTTCAGCACGAACACCGGACACTGCTTCGATACGACGTACACCGGCTGCAATGGCGCTCTCAGACACAATTTTGAAATACCCGATCATTCCAGTTGTTGGAATGTGTGTGCCTCCGCAAAGCTCTATACTGCTTCCGAAGCGGATTACGCGTACCTTGTCGCCATATTTTTCGCCGAACAATGCCATAGCACCCATTGCCAAAGCCTCTTCCTGCTTCATTTCGCGATGTTCATCGAGCGAAATATTTTCGCGGATTTTTTCATTTACCATGCGCTCCACTTTCAACAATTCTTCGTTGCTGAGTTTCTGAAAATGCGAGAAATCGAAACGCAGATATTCGGGCGACACCAAAGATCCTTTTTGTTCGACATGTGAACCAAGAATCGCGCGCAGTGCTTCGTGCAGCAGGTGTGTTGCCGAATGGTTACGCATGGTGCTCATACGGTTTTCAGCATTCACAGCTGCTTTGAAAATAGCTTTCGGATCTTCGGGCAATGTGTCCGCCACATGAATGATCAGCCGGTTTTCCTTAATGGTGTTGACAATTTCCAGTTCATCCTTTTCAGAACGAAGTATGCCGCTATCGCCCACCTGGCCACCACTTTCAGCATAGAAAGGAGTTTTGTCGAGCACAATCTGATATATGGTTTTTCCTTTTTGCTCCACCGAACGGTAGCGTGCAATGCGGACCTCACCGGTCAGATGATCGTATCCGGTGAATTCTGTAACGACATCCGGAATGATTTCAACCCAATCGCCAGCGGCCACAGCAGCGTCTTTGCGGCTGCGATTCTTTTGTTCTTCGAGAAAAGTATTGAATTCATCAATCTGCACACTGAGGTTTCGTTCGCGCGCCATGAGCAAGGTCAGGTCAATCGGGAAGCCGTATGTATCGTACAATTCGAATGCGAATTTTCCATCAATGGTTTTATTTCCGGCCAGCTTTGCAACATAGTTTTCGAACATATGAACGCCGGTTGCCAGTGTACGCAGAAATGAATTTTCCTCTTCGCGGATAACGTTTCCAATAAGTTCCTTTTGTTTGGTGAGTTCAGGGAACTGAGCTCCCATCTGACTTTCGAGCACACCCAGCAATTTGTGCATAAATGGTTCGGTAAATCCAAGGAACGAATATCCATAGCGTACCGCGCGACGAAGGATGCGGCGGATGACATAACCGGCTTTGGCATTCGAAGGCAGCTGTCCATCGGCGATGGCAAAGCTTACAGCCCGCATATGATCGGCGATTACGCGCATAGCAATGTCGTTCTTTTCATCCTTGCCATATGGAATTCCGCACAGAGAGCTGATTTCAGCAATCAATGGCGTGAAGACATCGGTATCGTAATTGGACGTTTTATTCTGAATGGCGCGCACCAGGCGTTCGAAGCCCATACCTGTATCGACATGTTTTGCTGGCAGCGGCTCGAGTTTACCGGAGGCATTGCGGTTATATTGAATAAACACCAGGTTCCATATTTCAATCACCTGCGGATGATCGTTGTTGACCAGCGTCTTTCCATCCACAGCAGCGCGTTCGGCATCGGTGCGGAGATCGACATGGATTTCGGAGCAGGGGCCGCAGGGGCCGGTATCGCCCATTTCCCAGAAATTATCTTTTTTGGAACCAGGCAGAATGCGGTCTTCGGCAATATGTGTTTTCCAGAAATCAGCAGCTTCGGTGTCCGGATCCAGACTTTCATGGCTATCACCGCCAAAATAGGTTACATACAGACGATCTTTGTCCAGTTTAAATATTTCCGTCAGAAGTTCCCAAGCCCAGGCGATGGCATCTTTTTTAAAATAATCGCCAAACGACCAGTTGCCGAGCATTTCAAACATGGTGTGGTGATAAGTATCGATGCCAACTTCCTCAAGGTCATTGTGTTTACCCGATACACGCAGGCATTTCTGACTATCAGCCACGCGTTTACTTTTGGGAATTTCGTTTCCGAGAAAATAATCCTTAAACTGATTCATTCCGGCGTTGGTGAACATCAGTGTCGGGTCATTTTTCAGTACCATAGGCGCTGAAGGTACGATGGAGTGCGACTTTGATGCGAAAAAGTCAAGAAAGGCTTTGCGGATTTCGTTGCTGGTCATAAATATCTTGTTCAGTGGTATTTGTTGAAATTGACTGCAAAATTAGTTTATTTATTAATTTTGCATACTTTTCAAAACATGTCCGATCAACATTTACGTTTCAATCCGCAGACGCTGCATTACGAAGTAGTGAAGAAAGCACATTCACGCTGGCGTGATGTGATTTATGTACTCATTGTCGGAACTGCGTTTGGTGTAGTGTTTTCGCTGGTTGGCGCTAATCTCATCAAATCGAAAGACGTTATAAAGAAGGAGCATGATCTGGATGTGTACCGCGATTCGTACGAAAGTATGGAAAAGCAGTATCAGGAAAATGTTTCTTTACTGCAGAAGCTGGAGATGCAGGATCGTAAATTGTTTAAAGAGGTATTTGAAACTGAGCCGGTCGATACTACTTTTTACAGCAGGCAACTGGTACTTGATGCTGGTCAATCCGGCACCAAACAGGATGTAAATACACTGATGGAAAAAGCTGCACTGAGTTTTATACACATTGAAAAACTCGGGGCCCGTGAATCGGATCATCTGAAATTCATGCAGTATCTGGTGCAGAATAATGCCGATTTTATTCATTCGTTGCCCATACGAGTACCACTTCGCAAAGGCATATATACACTTGTTTCAGGCTTTGGTGAACGCATTCATCCGATTTTCAAAACCTCGCAACAGCACAATGGGATTGATTTTGCTGCAAGAGCCGGAAGCGAAGTTCTTGCCGCAGGCGATGGTATTGTGCAATCGCCACCAGGCAAACTGGAAGGATATGGTAATGTGGTGTATATTTATCACGGTAATGGTTACTACACTTTATATGCACAATTGCTTGAAAGCAAAGTCAAGCCAGGACAAAAGGTAAAAGCCGGCGATGTCATAGGATTTGTCGGTGCCACTGGCATTACCATCGGGCCCCATCTGCATTATGAAATCCGGCGCGACGGCAAGCCCATCGATCCGGTGAAATATTTATTGAATGTTCCGGCCAAAGAACATATTGAAATGATCAAAGTGGCTTCACAATATAATCAATGTCTATCCTGATGAATCAGAATCTGAAAAAACTCACTCTTTTTACGGCTGTCAATTTTGTGATTGCCAACATGGTTGGAACCGGCGTATTTACTTCACTTGGATTTCAGCTTCTGGACATTAAAGACCCAGCTGCAATTCTGATTCTTTGGGCCATTGGCGGACTGATGGCTCTCTGCGGCTCGTTTGTATATGGCGAATTAGGCGCAGCCATGCCCCGCAGCGGTGGCGAGTATAATTTTCTGAGCCGCATCTACCATCCTTCGATGGGCTTTTTAGCCGGATGGGTGTCGGCTACCATTGGCTTTGCAGCGCCTGTTGCGGCAACATGTATTGCTTTCGGTATTTATTACAACATGGCCATTGATGTGTTAAGTCCGCAGTATGCTGTTGACTGGCTACAGACTACACCGGAAATTGCCGGCCTGATTGTACTGATCCTGGTAACCATCGTCCATTCCACATCGGTGAAAACCGGAGGCAATTTTCAGAATGTATTTACCATTCTCAAGCTCACCTTTATTGTGATTTTTATTGGCGCCGGACTCTTTTTCATGCCTGAAACACAGCCCATATCCTTTGCCATTTCAGGGAATACCGGAACTGATATTTTAAATCCGGCCTTTGCGGTTGCACTGGTATTTGTATCGTATGCCTACAGCGGCTGGAATGCATCGGCTTATTTTGTCAATGATCTGAAAAATCCTGTAAAACAACTACCCAAATCGCTGCTGATCGGCAGTTTGGTTGTAACCGTTTTATACATTTTGCTCAATCTGGTTTTCCTGATTTCGACACCCGTAGGTGAAATGGCCGGCAATGCTGAAATCGGAATTATTTCGGCCATGTATATTTTCGGCCAAAGACTGGGCGTTTTCATGGGATTGTTTATTTCGCTGTTGCTGATTTCATCCATCAGTTCCATGATTTTTGCGGGCCCGCGCGTGACTATGGTCATGGGAGAAGACTTTAAATTACTGAGTTTTCTTGGCCGCAAAAACAAGAACGGAATTCCCTATATTGCCGTCATTACTCAATTTGCGATTAGTTTCGTTCTGATTGTAACTTCCTCATTCGAGTCGTTAATTACCTACACCGGATTTGTACTGAACTTGTTTACCTTTTTCACTGTGCTGGGCGTTTTTGTTCACCGCAGAAAATTTCCCGATGCTACCAGGCCGGTAAAAACCTGGGGTTATCCGGTTACGCCCATACTGTTTCTGATTTTCAATCTCTGGATCACCGTATTTGTGATTTATTCACGTCCGGTTGAATCTCTTTATGGCCTTGGTACCATTACCCTTGGCGCCATTCTGTATTTTTTCAGTCAGCAATCAAACAAACCAAAAAACATATGAAAACCCGCTTTTTCGCACTGATGCTCGGCATCCTGTTTATCGCATCCTGCGGCAGTAAAAACAAAGAAGAACAAGCTGCCAAAGATTCATCCAAGACCGCTCAGGATAAGAAAAATCCGCCCATTGAGATGAACTATTATTACAACGATATTGCCCGCTTTGTTGCAGGCATGCCGGTTAGCGACACCAGTTCGCTGAAGCCTCTGACCGAAAAAAGCGACTGGAAAACCTATGCTGCCGACATGGATAAAAACTGGACAAGCTTTGAGAAAGGCAAGCTGGATGTAATGAAACCCTGGATCGAAAAAGAACTGGGTAGTATTAACAAAAGCACTGAAAGCGTGTTTTATCCTTTCTCGGGACCCGACTTTGCATACATGTATACATTTCTGCCAACCGCCGATACGTATTATATGGTAGCATTGGAGCCGGTAGGTATCATCCCCGACATGAGCAAAACCGGTAATTCGATGAATTCGTTCTTTGGTGCATTAAATTCAGCTGTCCGCGACAATCTGAATTTAAGCTTCTTCATTACAAAAAGCATGAAGGTTCAGATGAACAATGAGCAGATTAAAGGAACCATTCCTGTATTGCTGTTTTACATGGCACGCATGAATATGCATATTCAGGACATCAGGCCTGTAACAATTTCGGAAGAAGGCAAACAGGTTGTTGACCAATCAGCTGCATTGGTAACCAGTAAAAAATTCACCAACGGGGTTGAAATTTCTTTCATTCGTCCGGGCGATGACAAAATCAGCAAATTGTATTATTACAGTGTCAGCATCCGCAACGACGGCTTTGAAAAGATGCCTCAGGCCGAAACTTTCCTGAAATCACTGCCAACAAATATGACAACCATCGTTAAATCAAGCAGTTACTGCATGCACGAAGATCAATATAACCGGGTTCGCGACATTGTTTTAAGTCATAGTAAACATTTGATTCAGGATGACAGCGGAGTTCCCTTTAGATTTTTTAACAAATCGGACTGGAATTTCGGTTACTATGG